>DAINOY010000133.1:0-1444 GCA_036743735.1 Chloroflexota bacterium | reverse complement strand
GGGCAGCCCGGCCCGCATGGACGCGGCGGCGATCCGCATCGCCTTCGACGCCGGCGAGGCCGCGCAGCTCATCTCGCCGGTACCCGCCGGCCTCGACTTCGGGACGGATGCGCTCCTCTGCGTCTACCTGGGGGAGCGGCCGACCGGGGGCTGGGCGCTCGACCTGCAGTCGGCCGCGCTCGTCGACGGCGAGCTGCGCATCCTGGGTCGCGAGACCCGGCCGCGCGGCACGGCCACGCAGGCGCTGACGTATCCGGGCGACTGCGCCTCGCTGCCGCGCGCTGCCCTGCCGGCAGGCGAGCTGGCGGTGCGCGCCGACGACACGATCAGCGACGAGTTCATCGTCGACGGACAGATCGAGGTGCCGGCATCGTAGGGCGCGGCTAGGATATCGGTCAGATGGTCTTCCGACGACGGCCGGCCAAGCGAACTGAGCTCGCAGGCTATCGGAGCATCCTGGTCCCGATCGGCGGGAGCTCGGCCGACCATGACGCCCTGCGGCTGGCCGCATTGCTGCTGCAGGACGCAGACGGCCAGGTCGCGCTGCTCCACGTCATCGAGGTCCCGTTCGATCGGCAGCTCGACGCCGAAGATGAGGATGCGCTGACCGAGGCCAACCGCCTCCTCGACGAGGCCGATGCGTTCCTCACCGGGCACGGCATCACGACGCGAACGAGCACGGTCCAGGCGCGCGCCGCCGGCGCCGCGATCGTCGACGACGCCGTGGAGCAGGGAGCCGATCTCATCATCATGGCGCTACCCTATAAGCGGCGGTTCGGCGGACAGTGGGACGCCGGCCGCACCGTCCCGTATGTGATGCGCAACTCGACCGCGCCGGTGTGGTGCCTGCGCGCCGAGACCGAGGAGCTGGCACTGAACTCATGAGGGTCATCATCGTGGGCTGCGGCCGGGTCGGTGCCCGGACCGCCGCCGAGCTCGACGCCCGTGGTGAGCAGGTCACCGTGGTCGACGCATCGCCGCGCTCCTTCAACCGGCTGCCGGCCGCGTTCGGCGGCAACACCGTGCGCGGCAGCGGCACCGACGAGGACATCCTGCGACAGGCGGGAGCAGAGCAGGCGGAGCTGCTGATGGCCCTCTCCGAGGGCGACAACCGCAACACCATGGCTGCGCAGCTCGGCAAGCACGTCTTCGGCATCCCGCGCGTCATCGCCAAGATCAACGACCCGATGCGCGCCGAGGCCTACCGCACCCTCGGCCTCGAGACGATCTGCCGCACCGTCATCCTGTCCGATGCGCTCGTCACCGCGGTGACCGAGGGCGCGGAGGCGACCGATGGCGCGGTGATGCCGCCCACCGCGGAGCCGCTGCACGGCGCGCCGCTGCCGGGGTCGCTGGCGCACGAGGAGGCGCAGGCGGCGATGACATCGGCGCGCAGCTCGACCCTCCCTCCCCAGCAGCCGCTCAGCGGGCCGGGGATCGATCC
>DAINOY010000132.1:0-5236 GCA_036743735.1 Chloroflexota bacterium | reverse complement strand
GGCGAGTTCCTCGAGCTCGTCCGCATCGGTCTCGAAGACGAGCTCGTCGTGGACCTGGAGGAGCATCCGCGAGCGGAGACCGCGTTCTCGCATGGCGGCATCCAACCGCACCATGGCGATCTTGATTCCGTCGGCCGCGGTGCCCTGGATCGGCATGTTGATCGCCATCCGCTCGCCCGCGGAGCGCAGCGCGGCGTTGCGCGCCGTGAGCTCCGGGAGGTATCGGCGACGTCCGAGGAGCGTCGAGACGAAGCCCTGGTCGCGGGCCAGGATCCGGATCTCGATCGTGTAGCGCCGGATCCCCTCGTACGCCGCGAAGTAATCGGCGATGAACTTCTGCGCATCCTCGCGCGGAATCTTCAGCCGATCCGCGAGCCCGAAGTCGCTCATGCCGTAGGCGATCCCGTAGTTGATCATCTTCGCGATGCTGCGCTGCGCCGGGGTGATCTCTTCGGGGGAGACGCCCAGCACCCGTCCCGCGGCAGCGGCGTGGATGTCCGAGTGGCGCTCGAAGTCAGCGCGCAGGCCCGGGTCGCGCGAGACGTGGGCCAGGATCCGCAGCTCCTGCTGGCTGTAGTCGGCGGCAAGCAGCAGCTTGCCCGGCGGCGCCACGAACGCGTGCCGGATCCTGCGGCCGAGCGTCGTGCGGATCGGGATGTTCTGGAGGTTCGGGTCAGTGCTGGAGAGGCGTCCGGTGGCGGCGACCGCCTGCTGGTAGGTCGTGTGCAGCCGGCCCTCGGCATCGACCAGCCCGGGCAGCGCGTCGACGTACGTGGACTTCAGCTTGGCCAGCTGCCGATGCTCGAGGATCTTGCCCACGACATCGTGCTGGCTGCGCAGCTCCTCCAGGACCGATGCATCCGTCGAGCGGCCGGTCCGCGTGCGCTTCGTGGCGGGCAGGCCAAGCTCGTCGAAGAGCACCGTCTCGAGCTGCTTCGGCGAGCCGATGTTGAACGGGCGGCCGACGAGCTCGTAGATTTCCGATTCGAGCGAGGCGAGCTGTGCGCCGAGCTCCTCGCTCATGGCCGCCAGCGCGTCCCGATCGATGAGCACGCCGGCCAGCTCCATCCGGCTCAGGACCGGGACGAGCGGCATCTCGACCTCGTTGAAGAGGCCGTCGAGCGCGGTCTCGCGCAGCTCGCGCTCGAGCGCCGGGCGCGCCAGGATGGCGGTCAGCGCCTCGGCCGCCGCGCGTCGCGCGGCCCCACGCTCCTCGGCGCCGGTCTCGGCGCTGATCGGACGCGGCGGCAGCTCGGCGCTGAAGCGCGCTGCTGCCAGGTCGTCGATCGTCTGCGCGCGAAGCGCGGGGTTGAGCATGTACGACGCCACGAGCGTGTCGAAGCAGGCGCCCTGCACCTCCAGGCCGCGCACGGCGAGCGCGACGAGGAGCTGCTTCAGGTCGTGCCCCACGATCGGCCGGTCGTCGCGCAGAAACCAGCCGTGCAGCGGAACGGGCGGCTCCCCGTCGTGCCAGGGCACGTACCAGGCGCTGCCATCCGCGCCGGCCAGCGCCACGCCCAGGAGCGCACGCTCGGTCGGGCGTCCCGCCCCGAGCGACCAGCCGACTCCGATCGCATCTCCTCGCTCGGCGAGCCACGCCTCGAGGTCCGGGATGCCGTCACCCGTCAGAACGCGCGGGTCGACCTGCTCGATCGCGCCGGCGGGGTCGGCGAGCGGGTCGGGTGCTGCGCGAACCGTGCCGTCGCCATCCGCCGCAGCCGCGGTGGCCGGTGCGTGACCGAGGAGGTCCAGCGACAGCTGGAGGCCACCGGGCGTCTCGCGCTCCGGGGCGTCGTGACCGGTCGGGGCGATGCTCGAAGGCGGCAACCGGTCGATCAGTGACCGGAACTCCAGCTCACGGAACCGCTGCGCCACCGCGCGGCGGTCGTAGCGACCGGTCCGCGCCCCCTCAAGATGCAGCTCGACCGGCAGGTCCGTGACGATGCGCCCCACCTCGCGGCTCATGAACGCCGCCTCGCGATGCTCCGCGAGCCGGTCGCGCAGCTTGCCCTTCACGTCGTCGAGGTGGTCGTAGATGCCGTCGAGCGTGCCGAACTCCTGGAGCAGCTGGATCGCCGTCTTCTCCCCCACCCCCGGGATGCCCGGGATGTTGTCGGAGGTGTCGCCCTTGAGCGCCTTATAGTCCAGCATCTGGTCCGGATTGAGCCCGTATCGGTCCATCACCTTCGCGGGGTCATAGATGACCGTGGCGGCGACGCCCATGCGGGTGGTGAGGAGGCGGACGTGATCATCGACCAGCTGCAGGCCGTCGAGGTCCCCCGAGACGATGTAGGTGTCGACGTCTGCGGCAGTCGCGAGCTTCGCCAATGAGCCGATGACGTCGTCGGCCTCGTAGCCCTCCAGCTCGACGATCGGCATCCCCATCATCGTCACGATCTCGCGCACGATCGGGAACTGGGTCCGGAGATCGTCGGGCATGCTCGGGCGGCCGGCCTTGTACTCGCTGTGCAGGTCGAACCGGAACTGTGGGCGGCCGATGTCGAAACTGACGATCGCGTAATCCGGCTTGAGGTCCTGCATGCCGCGCAGCACGATCTGCAGGAAGCCGAAGGCGGCGTTGACCAGCGTTCCGTCCGAGGTCGTCAGGGGCGGCAGGGCGAAGTAGCCGCGGTAGACGAGGCTCGGGCCGTCGATGAGCATGAGGATCGGGCGGCGATCGGGCATCGGTCCGGCCAGTCTAGCCCGTATGATCTGGGCCGATGCCCAATCGGCCGGCGTTCGATCCGTACCTCGTCCTCGGCATCGCTCGCGAGGCGACGCCGCTCCAGATCGCGCGTGCCCATCGCCGCCTGGCGAAGGCGCACCATCCCGATCTCCACCCCGATCCGGCCGGCTCCGAGCGGATGCGGCGAATCAACGAGGCGTGGCAGATTCTCTCGTTCCCGGACCGCCGAGCCGCCTATGACCGCGAGCACCCGACATCAGGGCGCTCCGCGGCAAGCCACTGGGCGGCGAGCCGCCAGCTCGTGCAGCCGAAGGCCCCGACGACGACCGCCACGTGGGCGACCTGGCGCGCCACGGCCGCCGAGACGCGCGCCGCACCGCGCACGATCCGGCCACCGAACGAGCGGCCGATCCCCGTCACGCGACGCCCGCCATCGCTCGTTCCGGCGCCACGAACGGTCCACGAGTCCGGCTGGGTGGCGGTCGCGCTCGCGATCCTGTTCGTCGGGCTGCTGCTCAGCGCGATCTTCGTCGGCCGCGCGCTGACCTAGGGGTCGTTTCGCGCCCGTTCGGTGCGTCTGCTCGCCGCGCGAGCCGTTCTACGCGACATCGAGCCGTGCGGCGCCACTTCGCTCGCTCAGCGAGCCAAGCTCCGCGGGAACAAGGCCTCCTGCGCAATCCAGCTCGCTGAGCGAGCCGATGCCCGCAGGAACAACCGCTCCGGTGCGATCCCGCTCGCTGACCGAGCAGAACCGCGCAGGAACGCCTCCTCCGCCGCGATTCGGCTCGGTGAGCGAGCCGTCAGCCGGCGCGGGGCAGAATCGCGAAGCGCAGCAACAGCGCAACGCCGAGGAGCGCAACGCCGCCCACGAAGAGCGGCAGCCACGGCGCCTGAGGTTCGCGCCGCGCCGATTCGAGGTCCGATGTCGCGGGCTCAGGGCTCGCGGACTGCGCGAATTCCTGCGCGCTGTACGCTCGGTCCGTCGGTTCCGGAGCGAGCTCCTCAGCCCCGTCGCGCGGAGCCTCGCTCCCGATCGTCACCTGCCCCTGCCCGCCGGCGTCGGCAGCGGCGATGCTCTCCTCCGCAGCCGCGCTGGGGGCGGCGGCGGGCGCTCGCTCGACGGCCGCTGGCTCCCCGGCCGCCGGACTGCTGGCCTGACCGAAGACGCCGGACTGCGCTCCCAGACCGACAGCCCCCACGAGCGCCAGGGTCGCTCCTGCGGCCAGCGCCGGCGCAAAGAGCCGGCGGACGAGCTCGGCGAATCCGCCGGGCGCACGCGATGGCTGCTCGGGAAGCACGATTCGGATCGGACGAGGCGGCGCCAGGTCCGGCATGGCGCGAAGGTGTCCGACCATCAGCCTGAGCTCGTCGACGATGGGGCGACATCGGTCACACGACTCGACGTGAGCGCGCAGCGTCGAATCGCTGCGCTGGTCCTCGTCGCCCGCTGCAAACGCGCTCAGGCGCTCGTCGTCGGGATGCTGTACCGGGTCCATCATCATCGGTCAGACGCCCTCATCCCTCGAAGAGTTCCCGGTGCTCGCGGAGCAGCTCGCGCAGCCGCAGTCGCCCGCGATGGATGCGCGACTTCACCGTGCCCAGGGCAGCATCGGTCGCTGCCGCGACCTCGTTGTAGTCCATGCCGTAGACGTCGCACAGGACGACCGCGGTGCGCTGATCCTCCGGCAGCAGCTGCAGCGCCCGATCCAGGGCCGCGTACATCGCCGAGCGACCAGCCTCGGCGACCGGGTCGATCCCGGCCGCATCGGGCAGCTCAGCCTCACCCTCCTCGGGATCCGGGAGACTGACCGATGGCCGCCGCTGCGCGCGGCGCAGGATGTCGTAGCTCGCGTTCGCCGTGATGCGCAGCAGCCACGAGCGGAACTGGCCGCCGCGATGGCTGCCGATGGCGTTGTACGCGTGGAGCATGGCGTCCTGCACCGCATCCGCCGCCTGCTCGGCGTCGCCCAGGAGCCGCCACGCGAGCCCGTAGCAGGCCGATTGGTAGTGGGTCATGAGCCTGCTGAAGGCGGGACCGTCGCCGCCTCGCGCCAGCGCAATCACCGCCTCCTCGTCGTCCATGGGCGCGGTTCGTGGCGACATGGGCTGGTTGGTGGGCTCGGCCATCGGCTTCCTATAATGACGGGCTCCTTCGGGCCGGAGTGGCGGAATCGGCAGACGCGTCGGTCTCAAACACCGATGGGTGAAAGCTCGTGTGGGTTCGAGTCCCACCTCCGGTACCAGCGTTTTCGTGCACGAAGTCGCCCGTCGGGCCGTTTCCCCGGCCCCGAACGGGCGTTCGATCAGCGGACCTACTGAACCCGCTTGCGGCCGAAGCCGCGAAGGCGCCGAACAGCCGCTACGCGACCGGTACGACGCTCGACCCTGAGCATCGCGCCGAGGTGTCGCTGATCGTTGACGAGTTCCGCGGTCGCACTCGCGGCGAGCAGGCGGCCACGAGCGCCGCGACCAGGATCCCGAGCAGACGCAGCCTCATCATCGACCCTTCCCTGGGGTTGCTGCTCCGTCGCGAGGCGGCGGAACGGTCAA
>DAINOY010000131.1:0-5257 GCA_036743735.1 Chloroflexota bacterium | reverse complement strand
GTTCCTGTTCGATGGCGTGAACCTGCAGGTCGCCGGTGGACGCCGCATCGCGATCGTCGGGCCGAACGGCGCCGGCAAGACGACGCTGCTCGAGATCGTCACCGGCGAGCAGGAGGCGGACGCCGGGACGGTCACGCGGGGGCGCGACGTCGTCATCGGCTACCTGCGGCAGGAGATCGCCGAGTCGCGCGGGCGCACCGTGCTGGCGGAGGTGCTGGCCGGCGCGGGCGAGGTGAGCGGCATCGAGCGGCGGATGCGCCACATCGAGACGGAGCTCGAGGATGCGACCGACGAGGACGAGCTGACCGAGCTGATGGAGGAGTACGGGAAGCTCCAGCATCGGTTCGAGGCGCTCGGCGGGTATGCACTCGAGCCAGAGGCAAGACGAATCCTTGCCGGGCTCGGATTCGCCGATGCCGACATCGACCGCGACATCGACGAGTTCTCGGGCGGCTGGATGATGCGGGTCGCGCTGGCCCGGCTGCTCCTCCAGAACCCCGACGTGCTCCTCCTCGACGAGCCGACGAACCATCTCGACCTGGCATCTGTGGAATGGCTCCAGGGATTCCTGGCCGATTACGCCGGCGCGATCATCCTGGTCAGCCATGACCGCGACTTCATCAACGGCGTCGCGAACCGCGTGGCCGAGCTGGCGCACGGGACGCTGACCGAATACGTCGGCGACTACGCCGACTTCGTCGAGCAGCGCGACGAGCGGCTCGCCCAGCAGGAGGCGGCCGCCAAGGGTCAGCAGAAGAAGATCGATGCGACCCAGGCGTGGATCGACCGCTTCCGCTACAAGCCGACGAAGGCGCGCCAGGTCCAGAGCCGGATCAAGGCGCTCGAGCGGATGGACCGGGTCGAGGTCGTGCGCCCCTCCGCGAAGCGGGTGAAGTTCCGCTTCCCGCAGCCGCCGCGCAGCGGTCGCACCGTCATCACGCTGAACGACCTCGTGAAGCGCTACGGCGACCACGTGGTCTACGACGGGCTCGACTTCGAGCTGGAGCGGGGCCAGAAGGTGGCCCTCATCGGTCCGAACGGCGCCGGCAAGTCGACGCTGCTCAAGATCCTGGCCGGTGTCTTACCGTTCGAAGGCGGAACCCGCGAGCTGGGAAGCAAGGTGCAGGTCGCCTACTTCGCCCAGCACCAGATCGAGGCGCTGGATCCGAGGCGGACCGTCTTCGAGGAGCTCGAGACCGTGGCGGCGCGCATGACCACGGCCGAGATGCGGGCGCTCCTCGGCGCCTTCCTCTTCTCGGGCGACGCGGTCACCAAGCCGGTGGGCGTCCTCTCCGGCGGGGAACAGACGCGCCTGGCACTCGCCAAGCTCATGGCGGACCCGGCGAACCTGCTCTGCCTCGACGAGCCGACGAACCACCTCGACATCACGTCGCGCGACGTCCTCGAGGACGCGCTGCTCGCCTTCCCCGGCACGGTGGTGCTGATCACCCATGACCGATACCTCATCCGCTCGGTTGCGAACACGATCGTCGAGGTGAACGGCGGCACGGCGACGACGTTCCGCGGCGACTTCGAGTACTACGCGGCGAAGCGCGGCCTGGACATCGAGACGAGAGGCGCGACGGAGGGAGTGGCCACTCCCCGGGGCATCGAGGCCGCTGCGCCCAAGCCGCGCGAGACTGCCCAGGCGGCGGCCGCCCGTAAGCGGGCCGAGGCCGAGGACCGCAACCGTCGGTATCGGGCCACCCGGGACCTCCGCGCACGGGCCGATGCGCTTGCGCGCGAGACCGATGCCACCGCCGCAGAGCTCGAGCAGCTCACCGAGCGCCTCGCCGATCCTGCGACCTATGCGGACCATGTCGCGGCGCGCGAGCTGATCGAGCGGCACAATGCGCTCCGCGACCGGGCCGATGCCCTGGTGGCGGAGCAGGCCGAGCTCGAAACGCGCCTGGAGGAGGCCGAGGGACCGGCCCTCGTCACCAGCGAGTGAGCGCTCGTCCCACGGGCGCCACGCCGGCCAGACGGGAGCTGACCGGCGCCGGGCTCGTCGCCTTCGCCGCCATCTGCTTCGGGACCCTGGGGCCGGTGACCCGCTTCGCGGACGACGCCGGCGTGGGCTCGCTGGCGCTCGTCGCGTGGCGGGCCGCGATCGGTGGTGTCGCCGCGCTGCTGCTCCTCGTCACGCTGCGTCGGCTCATTCGTCGGCGGCGCGTGCGGCTTCGGGACATCCCGACCCGCGATCGCTGGTTCGTCGCCTTCGGGGCGCTCGCCAACCTCGTGCTCAACCTCGCGATGTTCATCGCCTTCGTGCGAATCGAGATCGGCCTCGCCCTGCTCGTCTTCTATCTCTATCCGGCATTCGTGGCCGTCGCGTCGGTCGTGTGGTTCGACGAGCGGCTCGACGCCGTGCGCTGGGGAGCGCTCGGGCTTTCGACGATCGGCCTGGTGTTGACGCTCGCCGGATCGGGAGGGCTCGGCCAGCTCGACTCGGTGGGGATCGGCCTGTCCTTCCTCGCGGCGCTGGCCCAGGCGTTCTACGTCCTCTCGGCGCGGCATGGCTTTGCCCGCGTCCCTCCGATCGAGGCGGCCGTGACGACGATGAGCGGTGCGGCGATCGGCTACGTCGTCATCGCTCTCGCCACCGGGCAGCTCGCTGCCCTGGCGGCGCCAATCGCGTCGACGGCGGCGCTCTGGCCGGTCGTATGGGCGGGGGTCATTGGCGCGGGCGTCCCGACCCTCTTCTTCATCACCGGCATCCGGCGGCTCGGCGCCCCACGCGCTGCGATCCTCGCCACGCTCGAGCCGGTGGTCGGGGTGCTGCTCGCCGCGCTCCTGCTGCAGGAGACACCGACGCCGCTGCAGATCGCTGGCGGCCTGCTGATCCTGGTCGCCGCGGTCCTGCTGCAGCTTCGAGGCGCGGCGGCGGCAGAGCATGAGGCGGTCGGAGCGGTGAAACCCCCGGCCGCCTCATCGGTCAGCGACTAGCAGCAGCCCTGGCAATCACAGTCGCAGTCACAGTCGCACGCGGTCAGCATCGGTCTCACCTCCTTTCGGTGATGTGGCATCATATTGATACTTGTCGATATCGATGGTTGTCAATAGACTGGCAGGACCGATGAAGCCTTTTGACCCCGACGTGCGCCTGCTGAGCGCCCTGGCCGATCCCGTTCGGCTCTCGATCGTGCGCCAGATCGCGAGCCAGGCCGATGCGATCTGTGCCTGCGACTTCACCGAGTGCTGTGACGTCAGCCAGCCGACGATCAGCCATCACCTGCGCGTTCTGCGCGAGGCGGGCGTGCTGACCAGCCGCAGAGAGGGAAGCAACGTGCTCTACGAATTCGCCCCGGACTTCGAACTCCGATGGGCCGCGATCGGTGCCAGCCTCGCGGGCCTGGTGCAGGTGGGCTCATGATCAGCGAGCGGGAAGAGCTGCTGAAGGGCCTCCGCGCGATGCCGGTCATCCTGCGCCGGCTCGTCGGCGAGCTCCCGGACGAGGCCGCGCGGCGCCGGCCCGAGCCCGGCGAGTGGGCGATCGTGGAGGTCGTGGCGCACCTCGCGGACACCGACGAGCGAACGATGGACCGGCTGCGGCGCATGCTCGCCGCGGAGTCGCCTGAGCTCGCCGCCTACGACCAGGCGGCGCTCGCGGAGGAGCGCGGCTACCTGTCGATGCCGCTCGAGCGGGAGCTGGCGCGCTTCGAGTCGTTGCGCGCGGAGCAGGTCGCATTGCTCGAGTCGCTCGACGATTCCGGATGGGGCCGGGTCGGCCGCCATTCCGAGCATGGACCCATCACCGTGCAGCAGCTCACCGCACACACCGCCGGCGAGGACATGGACCACCTGGCGCAGATCGCGCGACAGATCCCCTAACGCGCCATGAAGGCGGCGTGCACCGCCTGCGCGGCCGCGGCAGCCGAGGCGAGCGGAACCTCGGCCCAGACGACGCGCATGGGGCCTGCGTCAAAGGAGCCCTCGCCGTGGGCAGGAAGCGGCAGGATCTCCGGCAGCATCGGCGCCGGGCCGACCAGCGAGATCCGGGCGACGCGCTCCTTGCGGTCCACCGCCAGCATGAGCACGCCGTCGTCATCATGGCTCGCCGGGCGCACCACGGTCGCCGGCGCATCGTCGTCCAGGGCACGCACGACGAGGTGCATCCGGCCACGGCGCGCGCGCCGGACGGCGACGGGGTGGACGATCTCAGCACCGAGCTCGGCCAGAAGCTCCAGCTGGATGGCGTCGACGGTCTCGAGGAACCGGGCCGCCGGCACGACGTGCGGATCCGCCTCCATGATGCCGCCCACGTCCTTGAACAGCTCACAACGCTCGGCACGCAGGGCCACGGCCAGCACCACGGCCGACAGGTCCGTCCCGCCACGGCCCAGTGTCGTCAGCTCGCCGTGGGTCCCGATCCCCTGGAAGCCCGCCACCACCGGCACGACGCCGGCGGCCACCGCCTCGCGCAGCCGCCGCGAGTAGACGCGCCGCACCTCCGCTCCGAGGTGCGCGGCCGCGGTGCGGATGCCGGCCTCGGCACCGGTGAACGATCGCGCGGGAATGCCGCGCGCCTGGAGGCCCAGCGCGAAGAGCGCCGCGGAGAGCGCCTCACCGGTCGCCAGCGCCCGGTCCGTCTCGCGCGCGACCGCCGAGTCGGCCGCGTGGGTCGAAGCTCGCAGCACGCTTCCCTCGTCGGGCAGCAGGACCGCCGCGGCGCCAAGAATCGTGTCAGTGACACCCTCGAAGGCGCTGACCACGACGACGGGCCGCAGGCCACGCTCCCGCTGCCGCGCGACGACCGCCACGGCGGCGGCGATGTCCTCGGGGCGCCGCAGGACCGAGCCGCCGAACTTGTCGACGACGATCGGCTCTTCCGCGCTCACCGCCGTGCGACCGAGGCGCCGGCCACGATCGCCGGCAGCTCGAGCAGCGTGGCGATCACCGGGCCATCGGCCTCGGCCCGCGAGGCCGCGTCACCGTGGACATCGCGGCGATCGAGGAGAATCGCGTCCATGCCCGCGGAGCGAGCACCGACGACGTCGGCACGGTACGAATCGCCGACCATCAGCGCCTCGTCGCGCGTGACGTTCGCGCGCGCGAGCGCGAGCTCGAAGAACGCCGGATCGGGCTTGGCCAGGCCGACGGCCCCTGAAGCGAGGACGAAGTCCACCCATCGGTCCAGTTCGAGTGTCGTGACGATGTCGGTCAGGTTGGAGCCCCAGTCGCTCACGATCCCGAGCTTCAGGCCGGTTCGGGCGAGCTCATCCAGGGCCGGCTCGACGTCCGGATAGACCGTCCAGGT
>DAINOY010000130.1:0-5267 GCA_036743735.1 Chloroflexota bacterium | reverse complement strand
ATCCAGAACGGCAGCGCGATCCACCACGGAGAGACGAACGCGCTCGAGGTCGCCTACGCCGATGGCGGAGCGCCCGACCACTACCTGGTCCCGACCGTCGACGGCCGTGAGCCGACGGATGGCCAGGGAGCCTGGACCGCGCTGGTGGCCGTCATGGCCGAGGATCGCGAGCTGCGTGGTGGTCATGGTCGCTTTCGCGCCACGCACACTCCGACGCTCCACGAGCTCGTTCCCTCGGCGGCCGACGCCGCGGAGGCGCTGACCGAGCGACGGCTCGGGGTCGAGCAGTCGAACACGTCGGTGGTGCTCGGCGAGCGGCTGATCCTTAAGCTCTACCGCCTCCTCGAGCCGGGCGAGAATCCCGACGTCGAGATCAGCACCTTCCTGACTCGTACCGGCTTCACCGACACCCCCGCGCTTGCCGGCGCACTGATCTATGAGGCCGATGGCGGCGAGCCCGCGGCCGCCGCGATCCTCCAGGCCTTCGTGCCGTCGACCGGCGACGCCTGGGCCGTACTCCTGGGGGCGCTGGCGCGCAACCCGGATGTCGCGACGCAGCAGGCAGCGGCGATCGGCCGCCTGACCGCGGCCATGCACGCTGCCCTCGCCTCGCGGCCCGACGACCCGGCCTTCCCGGCGCGACCCGCCTCGGTCGCTGAGACGGCTGCCTGGCGCGCGTCGGCCGAGCATCAGCTGGCAGAGGCCGTCACCGCGCTGAGCGGCGAGGCCCACGAGCGGCTGGTCGAGCTCGCCCCGCGGCTGACCGCCCGCTTCGCGGACACGTTCGGCGCCGCGACCGGCGAGGCGCGGCTCTCCCGCATCCACGGGGACTACCACCTCGGGCAGCTGCTGGCGCGCCAGGACGCCGGGTTCAGCGTCATCGACTTCGAGGGCGAGCCGGCGCGGCCTTTGCGGGAGCGACGCCTGCCATCCAGCCCGCTGCGCGACGTGGCGGGCATGCTGCGCAGCCTCGACTACGCGGCGCGCACGGCGGAGACCGGCGACCACGCGCCCGGGTTCGACGCCGAGGGCTGGCTGGAGACGGCGCGGGACGCATTCCTCGACGCATACGGAGACATCGGTCCAGTCGGAGGAGCGAGCTTGCTGGCCGCCTTCGAGCTCGAGAAGGCGTGCTACGAGGTCCGCTACGAGGCGAACAACCGCCCCGACTGGCTCTGGCTCCCCCTCGCCGCCGTGGAGCGCCTGGCGGCTCAGTAGGGCCAGTACGACCCAGGCCTCTGATGGGTGGTGTGTGGTCACCGGCTCGCGAGCCGGTGACCACGTGGAGGTCAAGCGGGGATCGAGCGGCGAGCGAGCCGAACGACCTGCCCGGTCGCCAGGGCCACCAGGAGCAGCCCGAGCGGAACCAGCGGGGAGGTGGACGACGCGCCCATGGCCGTGTTCGGCATGGCGGCCTGGGCTTCCATGGCGAGAACGACCTGAACGCCCGCCTCCCCGCCGTCAAGGGCGATGGCGGTGTAGTTCTGGCCGGCATCCAGCGTCGCGCTGAGGCTGAGTGCCGCGTCGGTCTCACCAGCCGCGCGCACCTCGAGCGCATAGGCGCCCGGATCGACGGTCAGGTAGCCGGTGGCCTCCGGGTAGGCGAGGCCATCGACCAGGACCGGTCCGTCAGTGACGGCCACGTCCACCGCTGGCGGTGCGCTTGGCGATGCATGGAAGACGCGAAGCTTTGCCTGCCCGGCTGCGGGGGTGCGGTCGTCGGTGAGCACGGTCGCGGTGATATCGGCCAGCATGCCGGTCGCCGCGACGGTGTACGACGTTCCTGCTGTGAGCGTGAGGTCCGCGTCGGTGACCGGCTCGGTGCTGCCGGTGGCGGTCACCTGGACGTTGTGCTCTCCAGCGGGGACTGAGAGATAGTCGCTGACCGCGGCAAAGGCGACATCGGTCAGGACCTGGGCTCCATCCACCCAGACGTCGACGTTTGGTGCGTCCGGCGACGCGTGGACGACGCGAACGGCCGCCCCGTCCTGGGCTGCTACCGGAAGTGCCAGCATGGCCATCAGGCCAGTGGCTGCAACGAGGCCGAGGCCTCGGCGGAGAGAAGCGCGCATGTTTTCTTTGTCCTTTCGAGGTGGGGTTGGTGATGTACAATGTTTGTATAGCCCAGTGTGTAGGCTATGTCAAGTGATTGCTCTCACCCGCGCGGCGCTCGGGACCTCTTGGGTTGACGAACCCTGTACATGGTGCGTGGCGATCGCCGGCCGAACGACGTTGACAAACCCGATGCACTGACGGCGATCGGTGCCGTTCGCGGGCCGCTGAAGCCTCGGAGCCCTGGCGTTGACGCCAGCCGTTGGGACTGGATACCATTCGGATCATGGCGATGATCCAGACGAAGTCCGCTGAGCGGCCGGCGACTCCGGAGACCCTCGAGCGGTTCGACGAGGCGCGCGCCGCGGCGGTCGCCGTGCGGCTGGCTGGTCTGATGGGTCTCTACCGGCGTGATCCAGGGTCACCGATCGAGGCAGCGACGCTCGAGGCGATCGGCGCGGCCGCCGCGCGGTCCGGGATCGGCGAGACGGCGGCCGCGGCTCCGCGTCATGGCCGTCGGCGTCGTCGTCCGGCGGTTGCGCTCCTCGAGGCGCTCGAGGCGTCGCCGCTGCCCGAGGCAGAGATTCGCAGCACCGCGGCGACCATCGGCTGGGACCGGCTGGCCGAGCTGAGCGGTGCCTCGCTGCCGTCGCTGCGCCGCTACGCCGCCGGGATGCGCGGCACCCCGGACCCGGTCGCCCACCGAGTCCACTTCCTGGCGCGCATCCTCGCGACGCTCGCCGGCAGCTACAACGAGTTCGGGGCGCGCCGTTGGCTCGAGCGGCCACGGACCGCGCTGGGCGGCCGTGCCCCTGCGTCGCTGCTGCGCGGCGATTGGGACCCGGACGACGACGGGCCGCGGCAGGTCCGTGAGCTGGCCGAGGCACTCCTGGCGTGATCGGGTGAACGGCTACCGCAACACCGATCTCGACGTGCCGTTCTTCTGGGAGAGTGATGCGCAGCCGCCGGGACGATGGCACGCCGTCGGCGCCGGCCCGGCCCAGTACCTCGCCACCTCACCGGAGGCGGCCTGGGCTGAGCACCTGCGTCACGAGGAGATCACCGATCCCGCGGACCTTGCCGGCGTGCGCCGCGCGATGTGGACCGTCGAAATGCCCGACGAAGAACCCTTGGCGACGCCGCGGCTGCGACGTGAGGCGATGGTCGGCGGCCTCGTGACGTATCCACGCTGCCAGCGCGAGTCCGCGCGACTGCGGGCCAAGGGGGCGAGCGGCCTTCGCGCGCCATCGGCGGCCCTGCGGACGGGCGCCGCCGGCTGGCGGACCGATGATGGGCTGCGCCCCGGCCCCCTCGGCCGCGCCGAGACGATCGTCCTCTTCGGCCGGCGGCCCGACCTGGTCGCGCATTCGGCGTGCGCTGCCGGCCGTCCTCGAGCCGACCTGCTGCCCCGCGTGCGCCCGCTGTGACGACCCGAGTCTGGCGTGGCAATCCCTATCCGCTCGGTGCCACCTGGGATGGTGCAGGCGTCAACTTCGCGCTCTTCAGCGAGAATGCGACATCGGTCGAGCTGTGCCTCTTCGATGCCGAGGGCGGCGACGAGGAGCGCATCCGGATGGTCGAGCAGACCGACCTGGTCTGGCACTGCTACCTGCCCGATGCCCGCCCGGGGCAGCGTTACGGCTACCGCGTGCACGGGCCGTACGAGCCGCGCAACGGCCATCGGTTCAACCCGCACAAGCTGCTGATCGACCCGTACGCCAAGCGCATCGATGGGCCGATCCGCTGGAGCGACGCGGTCTTCGGCTACGAAGTCGGCAGCGACGACCTGAGCTTCGACGAGCGCGACTCAGCGCCGTCGATGCCCAAATCGGTCGTCGTCAACCATGCCTTCGTGTGGGGCGAGGACGCGCAGCTGAAGCATCCGTGGGATCGGACCGTGATCTACGAGGTCCACGTCAAGGGCTTCACCAAGCTGCACCCCGAGGTCCCCGAGGACCTGCGCGGCACCTATGCCGGTCTCGGCTCGTTCGCCGCGATCGAGTACCTCCAGGACCTGGGCATCACCGCCGTCGAGCTGCTGCCGGTGCACCACCACGTCGACGACAAGGTGCTGGTGGACCGTGGCCTCTCCAACTACTGGGGCTACAACAGCATCGGCTTCTTCGCCCCCGACTCGCGCTACTCGGCCACCGGCGAGCCGGTGAGCGAGTTCAAGACGATGGTGAAGCGGCTGCACGACGCGGAGATCGAGGTGATTCTCGACGTCGTCTACAACCACACCGGCGAAGGGAACCACCTCGGCCCGACGCTCTCGTTCCGTGGCGTCGACAACGCCGCCTACTACCGCCTCGGGGGCGAGGCGTTCCGCCACTACGTCGACTACACCGGCACCGGCAACACGCTGAACGCGACCCACCCGCGTGTCCTGCAGCTGATCATGGACTCGCTGCGTTACTGGGTCACCGAGATGCACGTCGACGGCTTCCGCTTCGACCTCGCATCGGCCCTGGCGCGCGAGCTCCACGACGTCGACAAGCTCGGCAGCTTCTTCGACATCATTCACCAGGACCCGGTCATCTCGCAGGTGAAGCTCATCGCCGAGCCGTGGGACGTGGGCGAGGGGGGCTACCAGGTCGGCAACTTCCCGGTCGGCTGGGCGGAGTGGAACGGCCGTTACCGCGACAGCGTGCGGCGCTTCTGGCGCGGTGTCGGCGGGCAGGCGGCGGAGCTTGCCTTCCGGCTCAGCGGCTCATCCGACCTCTACGCGCAGGGTGGCCGCCAGCCGCACGCCAGCGTGAACTTCATCACCGCCCACGACGGCTTCACGCTGCGCGACCTCGTGAGCTACGAGGGGAAGCACAACGACGCGAACGGCGAGGGCAACCGCGACGGCGAGAACCACAACGAGAGCATGAACTTCGGTGTCGAAGGTGAGACCGATGACGCCGCGATCCTCGCGGCGCGCGCCCGGCAGCAGCGCAACCTGCTCGCCACGCTCTTCCTGTCGCAGGGTGTGCCGATGCTGCTCGGCGGGGACGAGATCAACCGGACGCAGCGCGGCAACAACAACGCCTACGCCCAGGACAACGAGCTCAGCTGGTTCGACTGGAGCCTGACCGATGCGGACCGCGAGCTGCTCGCCTTCACAAAGGGCATCATCGGGCTCTTCATGGCGCACCCGGTCCTGCGACGCCGGCGCTTCTTCCAGGGGCGTCGCATCCGCGGCTCCAGCGTGAAGGACCTGACCTGGTACG
>DAINOY010000129.1:0-5368 GCA_036743735.1 Chloroflexota bacterium | reverse complement strand
GGCGCGAGGGTCATCGGGCCGATGCTGCCCTCAGCCTCGCCCTGGACCAGCCCACGGCCGATCGCGCCCGGTCTCGGCGATGACGATCCCAGCCGCTGCTGCGATCATCGCCAACAGCAGGATCACCGATCCGATACCGGCGATGGAGCCGAAGCCGATCCGATCCAGGGCGACGCCCAGGCCGGCGAGCACGATCATCATCACGCCGAGCTGCAGGTACGGGATCGCCGGCAGACGCGTCGAGAAGAACACCGTGGCCGCCACGCCGAGCAGCAGGACGAGGAGCACGAGCGTGATCGGGTTGCTGAAGAGGCGGAAGTCGGCGAAGAGCGCCAGTGCGCCGACGAATGATCCGATGCCGACCAGCCAGCCGGAGATCGTCACCGGCAGGGTGATGGGCAGGTCGAGGCCCTGCCCGGTCTGGCCTCCTTCGGCGCGCGGCGGTGCTTCGGTCGCTGTTGGCGCGGGCGCGGCGCGATCAGGTGCCGGGACGACCGGCTCGGGCGGCAGCACGGCGCGGTCGGATGCGCGCGTGACCGGCTCCGGCTCCAGCTCCGGTGCGGGTGTCAGCTCCACCTCTTCTACCGGCGGCGCCTCGATCGGCGGGACGAGGCTCGTGGCCCTGGAATCAACCGGCTCCTGGACCTCGTCGGCTTCGGCCACCGGCTCGCGAGCTGACCAGGCGGCCATCGGCGGAAGCGCTCGCTCCTCCTCGTCGGGATGCCATGCCGGTGCGCGCGGTGGCACGGGCGCCTGGGCCGGGGCCGCGAGCGCCTGCCCGCACGACGGGCAGAAGGCAGCGTCGTCGTCGACCTCGGTACCGCACCTCGGGCAGACCTGCATCCGTCAGCTCCGCGCGAATCGCGTGAGCGTGCCGATGAGCGCGATCAGCGACGCGAGGAAGAAGATGATGCCTCCGGGCGAGAGCTCGCGCAGCAGCCCGACGATGTCACCGTTCCAGCTGCCGAAGACCTCGACGATGAGGAACAGGATGACGAGGCCCAGTGCCCAGATGAGCGCCAGGCCCAGCCCGACCCGTTGCAGCGTCCCGGGCGCCGCACGAAGGAAGCCGGCGACCGCCAGCACGACGAGCAGCGCGACGAACAACGGCGACGGTCCCGCGAACCCGAAATAGGCCTGCTCGGCGAGGCCGCCGGCCACGTCCGAGTAGCCGTTCCAGAACGTCGCTCCGTAGCCACCTGCGCCGAAGGCGCGGTCGTAGAGCGAACTCCCGGCGCCGAAGGCGAAGGGCAGCAGCCAGCCGACGGCAATGCCGATCGCGGCGATCAGCAGGACGATCGGCCCCAGGATGGCGCCTCCACGCGCCTCGTCCGTCGTCGTGGCGGACGCGGCGACCTGATCGTCCGTCCCGACGGCCGGCGGGACGTAGCCGGGCGGCGCCGTGGTGGCGCGCAGGTTCGCGCCGCAGTTCTGGCAGAAGGCCACGCCGGCCCGGTTGTGGGTCCCGCAGCGCGGGCAGGCCTGCGTTCCCTCGGGGGTCCCGGGCCGCTCGAGCGTGGCGCTGGCGCCGGCGGCGACGAGCCGCTGCCCGCAGTTGCTGCAGAAGGCGAGCCCTGGCCGGTTCTCCGTCCCGCAGCGCGGGCAACGCGTGCTCTCGCTCACGTTCGTGGCCGGCACGGCGTGCGCGGCCGTCGCGGCAGCGGCGTCGGCGACGCCGGCGGCACCAACCGCACCGGCTGCCTCCGCGGCGTCGAACGCCTCGGCCTCGCTGGGCGGCGGCTCGCGGTAGGTCTCCGCGTGTTCCGTGCTCATGTCCGCGGTGGCCGTGTCGGTCGCTGGCCAGGCCGCGCTCGGCGCCTCGGGCTCGACGCGCTCGGGCCAGGTCTCCTCGGCGGCCGGCTCATCGCGGGTGTCGAGATCCGCTTCGGGCCAGGTCTGGGCGGGCGTCGCATCGGCCCCGGCGGCGCCGGACGCCACCCCGCCGAAATCGCTCTCGGGCGGCACGTCCGCCGTGGCGTCGAACCGCGGCTCGATCGGCGCATCGGGCGGCAGGTCGGCCGGCGCATCGGCGACCGAGGCCGACTCCATGGCTGCCGTTTCGTCGGCCCCGGGAGGCTCCGGCATGCTCTCGGCCGAGTTCGGACGCGGCTCGACCGCGTCCGGCAATGGCTCGCCGTCGTCGGGGCGTCGTTGGGGGTCCCGCGCGTCGTCGTGTTCCATCGGGCTCAGCGCCTCCACTGCGGACCGGTGTGGGACGCGTCGATCATACCGGACGCTCGGCGCGGGCCGGCCGCTCGACGAGCCATCGGTCGAGCGAGCGAAAGAGGCGCAGGCCGTCGGTCCCGCCGACCTCCGCCTCGGCGGCGCGCTCAGGGTGCGGCATGAGGCCCAGCACGTTGCGTCGGGCGTTGAAGATCCCCGCGATCCCGCGCAGCGAGCCGTTCGGGTTCGCCGCATCGGTCACGTCGCCCGCCGCGTTCGCGTAGCGAAGTGCGACACGGTCAGCTGCCTCCAGCTCGTCGAGCACCGTTGCATCGGCGACGTATCGCCCTTGGCCGTGGCTGATGGGAAGGCTGATCGTCTCGCCGGGCGCCAGGTCGCCGAGCCAGGGGCCATCCGCGGCGGCCACGCGCAACGCCTGCCAGTCGCAGCGGAACTCCAGGTGGTCGTTGCGCATCAGCGCGCCGGGGAGCATGCCCGCCTCGCACAGGATCTGGAAGCCGTTGCACGAGCCCATCACCGGACCGCCGTCATCGGCGAAGGCGCGGACACGCTCCATCACCGGGCTGAAGCGGGCGATCGCGCCGGTGCGCAGGTGGTCGCCGTGGGCGAAGCCGCCGGGCAGGACGATCGCGTCGGGATCGCCGAGGTCGAGCTCGGTGTGCCAGACGAGCCGCACCTCCCAGCCGAGGACCTCGCCGGCGACGTGCGCGAAGTCACGCTCGCTCCAGGTCCCCGGGAAGACGAGGACCGCGATCCGCGGCGCAGCGCGCGTCAGCGTCATGGGAGTGCCTCGTCCTCGTCCTGCATCTCGTCGGCGCGCAGCTGCCAGGTCGCGACCTCCATCACCGGGTTCGCGAGCAGGCGGCGGCACATCTCCGCCACCGCCGCCTCGGCCGCGGTGCTGTCATCGGCCTCGAAGTCGATTCGCAGGAGCTTCCCGGCGCGCACCTCGCTCACCGACGCAAAGCCAAGCGAGCGCAGCCCGCCACCGATCGTCTGCCCCTCCGGATCGGCGATCCCCGGACGGAGGCTCACGTGGACCTCGGCCAGCCAGCGCATCAGACCGATGTCACCGCCACGTCCCAGGGCTGGCCGGTGATCCGCTCGTATGCGGTGACGTAGCGCTCCCGCGTGCCGTCGATCACCTCGCGCGGCAGCTCCGGCGCCGGAGGCTCCTTGTTCCAGCCGGATGCCGACACGAAGTCGCGCACGTACTGCTTGTCGAAGCTCGGCGGGCTACTGCCTGGCGCGTACTGGCTCGCATCCCAGAAGCGGCTCGAGTCCGGCGTCAGCACCTCGTCAATGACCGCCAGCTGCCCATCGATGAACCCGAGCTCGAACTTCGTATCGGCCAGGATCAGGCCCACCTCCTCCGCTCGCTGCGCACCGGCGCGGTAGAGCGCCAGCGACCGCTCCTCGAGCTCACGCGCGAGCTCCGCGCCGACCATCGCGGCCAGCTGCTCGCGGGTGATGTTCTCGTCGTGGCCAACCTCGGCCTTCGTCGAGGGCGTGAAGATCGGCTCCGGCAATCGGTCCGCCTCGCGCAGCCCCTCGGGCAGCCGGTGACCGCCAACCATGCCGCTGCGCCTGTACTCGGCCCAGCCCGACCCCGCCAGGTAACCGCGGACGACGCACTCGGCATCGACCCGATCGGCACGCCGCACGAGCATCGCCCGCCCGGCGAGCTCGGGGGTGCGGGCGCCATCGGGCAGATCATCGGGCGCCACCGACAGGAAGTGGCTGGGCCCCAGCGACGCCAGGCGGTCGAACCACCAGGCGGAGAGCCGCGTCAGGACGCGTCCCTTGTCGGGGATCGGCTGGTCGAAGACGACGTCGAACGCGCTGAGTCGATCGGTTGCCACGAGCAGCAGGCGCTCGTCGTCGACCCGGTAGGTCTCGCGGACCTTGCCGCGGTGCAGGAGCTCGAGCCCCTCGATGGCGTCGATCCGAAGCGTCATGCGCCCTCCTCAGTGGATCCGCCCGGCTCGTCGAACGAGCTCGGTTTTTCAGGGATGTCGAGGCGGCGCTTCAGCACCGTCTCGAAGCGATCGAAGATGTCGAGCGTCACGATCACCAGCACCGCCGCGGCGACGGCGATCACGTACAGCCCCGCGCCAGACGCCATGCCGACGGCCGCCACGGCCCACAGCGATGCCGCTGTCGTCAGCCCGCGCACGCTGCCGCCGTAGTGCAGGATCGCGCCGCCGCCCAGGAACCCGATGCCCGACACGATCTGGGCCGCGACCCGCGTCGGATCGGCGTTGTCGCCCACCAGCCCGTGCGCACCGACGACCGTGAAGACAGCGGAGCCCAGGCCCACCAGGGCGTGGGTCCGAAAGCCGGCGGGCATACGCTGGAGCTCCCGCTCCCACCCTACGGCCGCGGCCAGGACGAGCCCGAGGATGAGGCGCAGGACCAGCTCGAGCTGCTCGCCGATCTCCATCTACGGGCTCGCTCCCTCGTGCTGCGGCGTGTCGTGCTGCTGCGTGTCCCGCCCCTGCGGCGCGGCGAGCGCGCCGGACGGCTTCATCTCGAGTGCCCACCACGTGGAGGACCAGGCATGGAGCGCGCCGCCGCCGAGGACCAGGCACAGCCAGATCGCCACGAAGCCTATCAGCAGCGCCGCGACGGCGAGGTCGCGGACCTCACCCATCGCCAGCGCCGCACCGATCGGCGCGAAGAGCAGCCGGAGCAGGAGAACGACGAGCACGGCGTAGACGAGGTGCGCGGCCAGGCTCACGATCGCCACGCCGGTGAGCCGAAGCGGGGCGTGCGCCGCGTCGCTGAGCCCGCCGCGCAAGGCCCGCCCGATGGATGCCCCGCGTCGCCCGGCGACGCGCCAGGAGGCGCCCGCGGTCAGTACCTGCACCGCGAGGAGCACGAGGAGCACGAGCGCGAGCTCCGGCGCCACGCCGCCCGCGATCCGAATGGGCAGCGATCCCCCGATGTCGGGCGACTGGTACTCAGCCGGGCCGACGACCGCCAGCCGCCAGCTGAGCAGCAGGCCCGCGGCGGCCACCGGCACGGCGGCGACGAGGTAGATCCCGAGCAGCCGTGCGCCCGCCCTGAGCCAGGACAGCCAGTCCCGCCGCCCGTCGAGCTCGCCCGCGACCAACGACTCACCGGCGGCATGCAGGGTGAGGAGGAAGACGAAGCCGGCGAGCAGCACCAGCCCGAGCAGCAG
>DAINOY010000128.1:0-5403 GCA_036743735.1 Chloroflexota bacterium | reverse complement strand
TGGGGCGCGTTCGCGGGTGTCCAGTTCCATCCCGAGAAGAGCGGTGCCGGCGGGCGAGCCCTGTTGGCGGCCTTCGCTGGCGGGGCGTTCGACGCATGAGCCCGATGGAGCTGATCTGCGCGCTCGACCTGCTCGACGGCGGAGCGGTGCGCCTCGAGCGCGGCGACTACGAGCGACGCGTCGCCGATGGCCTCGATCCGCTCGAGCTCGTCGAGAGCTGGGTGAGCCAGGGCGCACGGCGCCTCCACGTCGTGGACCTCGAGGGTGCGCGACGAGGCACGCCGAGCCAGCTGCCGCTGGTCGCGCGGATCGTGGAGCGCGTCCGCGCGCTGGATTCCGATGTCGTCGTCGAGCTCGGCGGTGGGCTGCGGCGCCGGACCGACGTCGCGGCCGCGTTCGACGCCGGTGTGGACGACGTCATCCTGGGCTCCGCCGCAATCCGTGAACCCGGCCTGCTGGCGTCCTGCGCCGCGAGCTGGCCGGAACGGGTCTTCGCCTCCCTCGACCTTCGGGACGGGGAGCTTGCCGTCGAGGGCTGGACGAAGCGTGCGGACGGCGCGCCGATCGCCGTTGCGCGCCGGCTCGTCGAGGAGGGGGCGGCGCGCCTGCTCGTCACCGACGCCGCGCGGGACGGGACGCTCAGCGGCCCGAACCTGGCGCTCCTCTCCGGGCTGCGTGCCGCGCTGCGCGGGGTGCGCCTCGTGGCCGCCGGCGGCGTCGCCTCGCTCGACGACCTGCGGGCGATCCAGGCCTGTGGCATCGACGGCGCGATCGTGGGCCTCGCCCTGCTCACCGGGCAGGTGCGGGTGGCCGAGGCGCGCGCGGCGCTCGAGGCCGCCGCAGCAGTGGCATGACGCTCCGCCGCCGGCTCATCGCCTGCCTGGACGTGCGCGACGGGAGGGTCGTCAAGGGGACCCGTTTCGTCGACCTCGTCGACGCGGGCGACCCGGTCGAGCTCGCCGCGCGCCACGCCGCCGATGGCGCGGACGAGATCGTGATCCTGGACATCGCCGCCACGCTCGAGGGACGGCCGGCACTCGTCGACCTCGTGTCGCGCGCCGCGGCCGCGCTCGACGTGCCACTCGCCGTCGGCGGCGGGGTGCGCAGCTTCGAGGACGCCGCCGCGCTCCTCGACGCCGGGGCCGACAAGGTGAGCCTGAACAGCGCGGCGCTCGCCGATCCGGGCCTGGTGACGAGGATCGCCGAGCGGCTCGGCAGCCAGTCGGTCGTCGTCGCCATCGACGCGCTGCGGGCCGGTGAGGGATGGGCCGTGCGGTCTGCCTCGGCGACCCGCGATGCCCGCCGAGACGCTGTCGCTTGGGCGCGCGAGGCGGCCGAGCGGGGCGCCGGCGAGCTGCTCGTCACGAGCATCGATCGCGACGGGACGCAGGCCGGCTACGACCTCGCCCTGACACGTGCCGTCTCCGACGCGGTGGGCGTGCCGGTCATCGCGTCAGGTGGTGCCGGCAGTGCCGGCGACGTGGCCGAGGTCCTGACGGGCGGCGGTGCCGCGGCCGCGCTGCTGGCGTCCCTGCTCCATTTCGGCATCGTGTCGATCCCGACGCTGAAGGCGGAGCTCGCGCAGCGCGGGATCGCGGTGCGCGACATCGGTCCTGCACCGTCCGCGCAGGAGGTCGCCGCGTGGCTTGGCTGAATGAGCGCCGGCCCGACTGGTCGCGCGGTGAGCTGCTGCCGGTGATCGCGCAGGACGCGACGGACGGCACGCTGCTCATGCTCGCCTGGGCCAACGAGCGGGCGCTGGCCGAGACCGAGCGCACCGGTCGCGCCCACTTCTGGTCGCGCAGCCGCCGCGAGCTGTGGCGCAAGGGTGCGACGAGCGGGAATGAGCTCGTGATCGTCGATCTCGCGGTCGACTGCGACGGCGACGCGATTCGCTACGGTGTCGCTCCGACCGGGCCCGCCTGCCACACGGGCGCACGCTCCTGCTTCGAGCTTCCCGACGGAGCAGCGCATGGCCCGATGGATCTCGCCGCGCTGGAGGCGATCATCGGCCAGCGACGGTCAGCCGATCCGGCGGACTCCTACACCGCTCGGCTCCTCGCCGGCGGCGCGCGGCGTCCGGCCGAGAAGGTCACCGAGGAGGCGGGCGAGCTCGCGATCGCCGCCTTGGCCGGGACCGACGACGAGGTCCGCGGCGAGGCGGCTGATCTCCTCTACCACGCGCTCGTCCTGCTGGCGGCGCGCGGGATCCGTCTGGCGGAGGTGCTCGAGGTCCTCGGCGCGCGGCACCGCGCCTGAGTCAGCCCTGGTCGGTCGCCGGCTCCGCGCCAGCCTCGGAGCCCAGGACCTCCATCGGTCCCAGGTCGAGCGCCTCGAGGTCGTCGCGCACCCGCGCGGCGTCACCGACGACGAGGATGAGGAACTCGTCGGGCGCGATGAGGTCGGTGGCGGCGTCGTGCGCAGCGACCACGTCGACCGCCTCGAGCTTGTCGCGGTACGTCGCCCACCAATCGTCGGGCAGGCCGTAGACCGCCAGCGGCTCAAGCGCCGCCGCGACACCGCCGGTCGTCTCGAAGCGCAGCGGGAAGATGCCGATGAGGAAATCCTTGACGTCGCGCAGCTCGTCGTCGGGCGCGAGGCCGGCGCGGAGGCCGTCGATCTGGCCGAGCAGCTCGCTCACGGCCGGCGCCGTCACCTCGGTCTGCACCGCGGCGCTGGCGATGAATGGCCCCGCCGAGCGGCGCGGGTCGAATCCGGCACGCGCGCCGTACGTGTAGCCGAGCTCCTCGCGCAGCCGCAGGTTCAGGCGGCTGCCGAAGACGCCACCCAGCATGGCGCCCATCACCGTCGCGGGGAAGAAGCGGCTGTCGTAACGGTCGATCCCGCCGTGCCCGACGCGCAGCTCGCTCTGGACCGATCCGGGCCTGTCGACGAGCACGACCCGCCTCGAGCGCGAGACCGGCTCCGGACTGATCGTGCGGTGGCCCGCGGCGCTGCCGTGCCACGTGCCGAGCGAGCGCTCGACGGCCGGCAGCAGCGCATCGGGGTCGAAGGCGCCCGCCACGATGAGGTGCGAGCCGGCCGGCCGCGAGCTCGCGGCATGGAAGGCCCGGACGTCGTCGACGCTCAACCCCTCGACCGTCTCCGGGCGACCGGCCGCCAGGCGCCGGTACGGCGTGGAGGCGGCGTAGAGATGCTCGAGGAACCGCTCGTCGGCCAGGCCACCCGCATCGGCGCGCGTCTGCATGATGTCGGCGAGCCGCTCGGCTTTGAGCCGCTCGAATTCGCCTGGGTCGAAGCGCGGCTCGAGGATCATCTCCGCCAGCAGGGCGAGGCCGTCGACGAGATGCTCGGGCACGGCCTGGAACGCGGCGCGCGCGCTGTCCCAGCTCGACTCGCTGCTGACCTCGATCCCGAGCCGCTCGGTCGCCTCGGCGAAGGCGTTGGCGTCGAGGCGTCGCGTGCCGGTGACGAGCAGCTGCGCGGTGAGCGCCGCGACGCCGCCCTGCGGCTCGGTCTCGGCCGCCGCCCCGGCGTCCACGAGGAGGTGGACGTTGACCAACGCGCGATCGGGCAGCGGGACGAGCCAGAGGGTCAGCCCGTTCGCCAGCCTTCGGCGCTCGAAGGCCGGGAAGTGGTAGGTGCGCGGCGGCCCGGCGACCGGGCGACGCGGGTTGACGGCCGTCACGCGGTCACCTCCTGGCTGTCGGCGGCGGCATCGGTATCGGACGCTGCGTCGTCAGCTGCGGGCCCGCCAGGCGGCTCGACCGCCGATTCGGCCGGCAGGTAGGTCAGGACGACCCGGTTCTCCGGCACGAGCCACTCGGCCAGTGCGCTGCGCGCGGCCTGCGCATCGACCCGCTGGTAGCGCGCCACCTCGTCGTTGACACGCTCCGGCTCGTCGAACAGGCAGCCGTACATCGAGAGCCGATCGGCGCGCTCGCTCACCCGCTCGAGCGACGACTCGATCGCGGCTCGATGAAGCGTGCGGGCGCGTTGGAGCTCGTCCTCCGACGGTCCGTCGGCGCGCAGCCGGTCGATCTCGCCGAAGAGCGCCTCCTCCAGCTCGCCCACGGCCACACCTGGGCGCGCGGTCGCCCACAGCGCGAACATCGTCGCATCGCCGATGAGCGGGAAGGCAAAGGCGACGACGTCCTGGGCCAGGCGCCGCTCGCGGATCAGCGAGCGGTAAAGGCGCGATGCGCGTCCGCCGGCCAGCAGGTCCGAGCTCAGCTCCATCGCGTCGAAGCCCTCGCTCCCGAAGGGTGGAACGCGGTACGCGACGTAGATCCGCGGCAGCGGCACGCGGTCGTGGACCGTCTCGCGCACCTCCCGGCCGATGACCGGCGCGACGCGCGTGTCCGGCCGACCCGGCAGCTGCTCGTTGCGCGGGATGGAGCCGAAGTGGCGCGCGACCATCTCCATGGACTCGGCCGGGTCGAAGCCACCGGCAATCGTCAGGACCGCGTTGTTCGGCGCGTACCAGGTCGCGAAGAACTCGCGCACGTCGTCGAGCGAGGCGGCCGATAGGTCCGCCATCGAGCCGATCGTCGGGTGGTGATACGGATGGCCCTCGGGATACACGAGGCCCTGGATCTTCTCGTCCCAGCTGCCGTACGGCTGGTTGTCGACGCGCAGCCGCCGCTCGTTCTTCACGACGTCGCGCTGGTTGTCGAGCTTCTCCTGGGTCATCGCCGGCAGGAGGCTCGCCATGCGATCGGATTCGAGCCAGAGCGCCAGCTCCAGCTCATGGCTCGGCATCGTCTCGAAGTAATTCGTCCGATCCAGCCAGGTCGTGGCGTTCAGCGTGCCGCCCGCCCCCTGCACCAGCGCGAAGTGCTCGCCCTTGGCAACATGCTCGCTGCCCTGGAACATCATGTGCTCGAAGAGGTGCGCGAAACCGGTCTTGCCCGGCTGCTCGTGCTTGCTGCCGACGTCGTACCACAGGTTGACGGCCACCACCGGCGCCCGCTCGTCCGGCGAGAGGATCACGCGGAGACCGTTGTCGAGACGGTGGCGCTCGATCGGAACGTGCGGCACTGGCAGGTGACTCCTTCGGGACGCAACGGGAGCTTGGTTGACCGATGCCCGGGGCGGCCTCGACGGTCCCGCGACGGCATGGCGGAAGGGAGCAGGCGGTACGGTAGCACCGTCGCGGTTGGCGCGCCGCCGGGCGGCGAATCAGCTGTCGTCGATGATGGCGACTCCCGCCCGCGGGCTCAGGCGCACGAATGCGGCGGCATGGCACTCGGGGTGGTGGGCGGTGGTGAGCGACCAGGGACTCGAACCCTGAACCTAGAGATTAAGAGTCTCTTGCTCTGCCAATTGAGCTAGTCGCCCGCGGGAATGATGCCGTGGCTCGAGGGCCTCTGCAACCGAAGCCCTCCGGGCGGCGTGACGGCCTGCGTTCGGCCGCACCGAGTTGTCATCTGTCCGTCCTGG
>DAINOY010000127.1:0-5415 GCA_036743735.1 Chloroflexota bacterium | reverse complement strand
TCGATCCGATCCCAGCCGGTCGCAGCCTCGGCCAGCGCGGCATCGAGCGTCGGCACGATCCAGCGCAGCTGCTGTCGCGCGGCGACCTCCGGCACGATGCCGCCGGTCGCAGCATGCAGCGCCACCTGCGTGGCGACCTGGTTGGCTTCGATCCGACGTCCGCCGACGACGACCGCGACGCCGGTCTCGTCGCAGCTCGACTCGATGGCCAGGATGCGGGGCGCGCTCATCGGTCCAGCTCGCGGATGCCGGTGAGCTCCTCGCGGATCGCCTCGAGCAGCCGTGCCTGCGGCGGGTGGGCGAGCGGCGGCGTGGTCATGATCAGGGCATCCTCGCCGTCATCGGTGTAGTAGGCCTTGCGCCGGCCGACGATCTCGAAGCCGAAGCCCTCGTACAGCGCCTGCGCGCCGGTGTTCGAGGCTCGCACCTCGAGCGTGAGGCGTCGCGCTCGCATCTCGCGCGCCAGATCGGCCACGGCGAGGAGCAACTGCCGCCCGACGCCGCGGCGTCGCCAGGCAGGATGAACGCCGAAGGTCGTGATGTGCGCGTCGTCCACCATGAGCCAGACACCGGCGTAGGCGACGAGCGTGGGGCCGGCACGGGCGACGAGGTAGCGTGCCAGGCGGTTGCCGGAGAGCTCCTGCTCGAGGGCATAGGCCGGCCACGGCGTCGCGAAGCTGAGCCGCTCGATCTCCTGCGCCGCGGGGATGTCGTCCAGCGTCATCCGCTCCACCGACACCGGCGTGCTCACAGCCACCGTACCGCTCCCTCGTTCGGAGGCTCCAGGCCGCGCGGCGGACGCCCGTAACGCGGCTCCAGGGTCGCGAGATCAGCCGGCTCGGCGTGCCGCGCAGCGGCTGCGGCGATCCCTGCCGCAGCGCGCGTCGGAGGACGCGTCCCGACGAGCCCGAACGCGGCGGCAAGCTCGACCGGCGCTACGAGCACGTGCTGCGTCGCGTGCGCCGCGGCCTGCTCCGCGGCGACGACGATTGGCGCCTCCCCGTGGCGCGGGAGGAGATACGCCTCGCGCGCACCCGCGCGGCAGAGTGCCCCGGCCGCGTCTGGCTCGGCCGCCAGCCAGGCCTCGAGGCTGGCGATCCCGACAATCGGCAGCTTCAGGCCATGGGCGATCCCCTTCGCCAGGCTCATCCCGACCCGGAGACCGGTGAATGACCCCGGACCGATGCCCACCGCGACAAGCGTCAGCACGTCGAGGCCGCGACCGCCCATGAGCTGCTCGATGCGCGGCAGCAGCGTGCCGTTCTGACGGTGATCGCCCGACTGCCCGTCAATCGCGACGAGCGTGCCGTCCGGGTTGGCGAGTGCGACCGAGGTATCGGTCGAGGCGGTCTCGATGGCAAGGATCACGGCGACGGCCGCCTCCCGACGGCCAGCACCGCCGCGAGTGCGGTGTGCCGATCGCCGTGGCTGATCCAGCTGAGCTCTCGGCTGGTCTCGCTGTCACCAGGCGCGAGGCGGATCTCGAGGCGGTCGGGCGGCAGCCAGCCATCGAGCCGATCGGCCCATTCGATGACCGTCACGCCGCCCGCCTGGCGCTCGTCGAGCAGCCCGGCGGCCCAGGCCTCCTCGGGATCACCGAGGCGGTAGGCGTCGACGTGGTAGAGCGGCAGGCGGCCGGGATGCTCGTTCATGAGGATGAAGGTCGGGCTGTTGACGACCTCGCGCACGCCGAGCCCCTCCGCGATCCCCTTCGTCAGCTGCGTCTTGCCGGCGCCGAGCGGGCCGACCAGCGCGAGCAGCGTTCCGGCCTGCGCAGCCTCGCCCAGGGCGCGGCCGATCCGCAGCGTCGCCTCGGGGGAATCGCTGCGCAGCCGCGCGGCGGGCAGCACGTGGTCCATGACCGCAACAGGATACGGGAGCACCCCGGGTCAGTCCTCGGCGCCCTCCTGGTGCTCATCGGCCTGCGTCGCCGGTGCGACCGCCTCCAGGTTGGCCAGCGGGACCGTCGCAACTCGCCCGTCGGCGAATCGCACGAGGCCGGCATCGACCGCGATCCCTGACGGCATGACGTGCGGCCGCTCGAGGACGCGGACCAGGATCGCGCCGCGGCCCTGGAACGGTCGGCGATGGATGACGACCCGATCTCCGACCTCGGGCAGCGCGCGGCGAAGGGGCGGCTCGCCGGCGTCGTAGACGTAGAGCAGGTGCTCCTCGCCGAAGAGGCTCGCCTCGTGGCCCTCGTGCGCGGCGAACCAGGCATGGACCTGTGGGTCCAGGCCCACCTTGCCGAACCCCTCGACCAGCAGCACCCCGAACGCCCCGCCGATCCCGCCCAGGTCGCGCCGCCGGCGCTGGATGGCAACGAAGTCGCGCAGCTCCTTGTCGAGCACGCCGCCGAGAACGATGCCCGCCACTCCCATCGCCCGTGCTCGCGTCAGCGTCTCAGCCGAGGCGCGAGATCCGCCGACCACGATCCGGCCCGTGGCGCTCACGTCGATCGCCGCGGCGCGCAGCTCGTCGGCCGGGTCGCGCACGCCCATCAGCAGCCGCCCGTGCACCGCGTCGCCGGTGCCACCGACCCCCACGATGCGCGCACCGCCCACCGCAACCGTCAGCGCGGTCTCCTCGATCCGCTCGACCCGCCCGCGCAGGTGAGCGACCACCTCCTCCTCGTCGCCCAGCGGAGCCAGCGTCACGCTGCCATCGGCGAGCGAGTAGGCAAGCAGCAGCCCCTCGATCGGGGCGCTCACCTCCCGGCCGCGCGGTGAGCGGGCCAGCACCGCTCCCTGCTCGACGATGGTCCCGGGCCGGTGGAGCAGCATGCCGGCCGCCTCGAGCGGCGTGGTGCGTAGTGCGGCGGCGACCGGCACGTTGTGCGCCGCACCGGGGCGGCGCCGGGTGGCGACACGCGTCTCCGGCGCGATCTCCTCGCCGAGTGCGACGCTGGCGACCGCACCGCGACCGATCGGGACGCGGTGGAGGACGACGGTCACGATGCCTCCGCCTCCGCCGGGCGGGGCTCGCGATGCCAGGCATCGCGCCACGAGCCGAGGACCGTCTGGCGGTCATCCGGACGCCGGGGCAGCCGTAACGGCGCGTCGCGAGCGTCGAGGATCAGGCCCACGGCGCCGCCCGCGACGCGGGCGCGCGCCCGACGCCCCTGGCGCTCGCTGCCCAGCGTCGCGCCACCGACGAGCTCGATCGTGATGTCCGCCAGCCGGCCGCGTGCCAGCGGCAGAATCGTGAGCTGACCGGTGCGCACCTCGACCGGCTCGGTCGGCTCTGCGCCTTCGAGCGAGAGGCTGATCCGCATGGCGGCCTGGCCGGTGCGTCCGCCGCGGCACACGACCGACGTCCCGAGTGGCACGACGAGGTCGTCACGCAACAGCGCGATGCCCTCGCCGATCTCGGCGTCGTCGAGCGAGCCGAGCGGCCCCAGGCCACCGGCGACATCGACCGCCAGCTGGGTCACGCCGACCGGTCGCAGCCCGTCCAGGAGCACCCGGGCCGCATCGGCCAGTCGCGGTGCGCCGGCGATCGTGCGACCGGAGCCGATCACGAGGTCCACCCCGACACCGGCCGCCTCGCCGGCGATGCCTGCGAGCTGGTACTGCGCCGCGCCCTGGCTGATCGCGAGCTCCGCGTCGGTCTGCGGCACCGTGGCGGGGCGCGCGCGCAGGTTCTGCAGCACATCCGCGACGATGAGCTCGTCGATCGCGCCGGGAAGATCCCGCGCGATCCGGGCGGCGGCGCCGGTATCGGTGAGCGCGTCGGCAACGAGGCCGCCCTCGGCGAAGACCCGGGCATCGATCTCGCCCTCGGCGTCGGCCACCACCCAGGTCGCGTAGCCCGCACCGATGTCGACGCCGAGGATCCGTAGGTCGGCGCTGCGCGCCAGCTCGGTGATCGCGCGTCGGTAGCTGACCGGCGCCAGGTGATGCGATCCCCGCGGCTCGACGATCCGCTCGAGCAGCGTCTCGAGCTGCGCCCGCAGCGCCGCGGGGCGTTCGATACCGTCGGCCGGCGCCGGGTTCGGGACGACCGTCAGCGCAGCCGCGGGACGGCCGCTCGCGATCCCATCCGCGCTGAAGAGCCGCCGGATCTCGTCGTCGAGATCGCTAGCGCCGGCCCAGATCACCGGCTCAGTTGCCGCGCCCCGCGCGGCCGCTGCCAGCGATGCCATCTCGAGCGCCTGCGGCGACGTGGAGCCCTCGAAGCCGCCGCCCAGCAGCCAGGCGTCGACCTCGGCCGCCGCCAGCGCCGCCAGCCGCTCGGCCAGCGGTCGACCGTCGTCGATCGTCGCCTCCTCGACGACGACCCATCCAGCCGACTCCGCGGCGCGACGCAGCACCGGTGCCGACAGGTGCCGCGAGACGGCGACGAGGGCCAACCGCCCCGGGCGTCGCGGCGTGTGGGTCTCGATCCGGGGCGCAGCGGCGAGCCGCTCGACGATGCCATGCGACAGCCGCGGGTCGACGTGGGGCGCGATCCGGGCGCCGAGGCTCGCCAACAGCCGCTCCTCGCCCCAGCTCGCCGGCTGGGCGACGGCCCCGGCGATCCGCCAGCGCCGCCCGTGACGCGCCACGATGACCGCCTTGCTCCACGCCGATCCGGTGTCGAGCAGCAGAACCAGGTCGGTCGCCTCGACCTTCATCGCACGAGGCCCAGCCAATCGCCGAGCAGGAACTCGAGGCGGTCGACGAGCAGGATGAGGCCGGTCACCAGGAGGAACCCGAGCCAGATCCCCATCCCCGCCACCACCAGCCAGCGCCCCGCGCCGGCCATCGCGCGCAGCGGGCCGCTCGACGGCTCGCCCTGCACGAAGGACGCGAGGACGAGCGCCGTGATCGCCGCTCCCGCGATCCCCGCGGCGATCGTGAGCGGATCGCTGCGCCCGATGGCCGCGCCGGCGACGACCTGCGGAAGCAGCGTGCCCACGACGGCGCCGCTCAGCGCGAATGCCGCCACGCCAGCGACGAGAAGGGCGACCGGGATGCCAGCGACGGCACGCGGCAGCTGGCGGGCGAAGACGACGGCGAGGACGAGGAGCGCCGCGGGCCACAGCTCCACCCGTTCGGCCGGCGCCGCCAGCAGCGGCTCGACGAGCCGTGGCACGAGCACTTCCCGCACGGCGAGGACGGCGAGATATCCGGTCAGCGTGCCGGCGAGCAGGTACTGCGCCCAGCGGAAGAGACGTCGCTCACCGGCGAGGTGGCCCCACACGACCAGCGTGGCGATCGCGGCGGTCCAGGTGCCGATGATGCCGGCAGCGTCGCCCCCGAAGAAACCGCTCACTCCGTGGCCTCCGGCTCGGCCCCGACCGTTCGCCGCCTGGCGACGTGCGGCCAGGTCCCGGTGGCGAGCAGGACGGCGATCACCACCAGCAGGCCGACGAGCAGCCCGTCGGCGCGACGGTCGAGCTCAGCGCCCGTGCCGGACAGGGCGGCCACCGCG
>DAINOY010000126.1:0-5458 GCA_036743735.1 Chloroflexota bacterium | reverse complement strand
ACGATCGCCGCCCGCGTCTCGGGCGCGAGGTCCAGGAGCCGCAGCGCGTTGCTGACGGCGACCCGGCTCCTGCCGACCCGCCGCGCGACCGCCTCATGGGAGAGGCCGAAGCGCTCGATGAGCTCCTGGTAGGCGAGCGCTTCCTCGACCGGGTTGAGATCGGCGCGCTGCACATTCTCGACGAGAGCGAGCTCGAGCTGGTTCTCGTCGCCGGCGTCCCGCACGATGGCCGGGATCGTCGTGAGCTCCGCGAGCCTGCTGGCACGCAGCCGTCGCTCGCCGGCGATGAGCTCGTAGCCACCATCGACGCGTGCGCGCACGACGATCGGCTGCAACACGCCATGAGCCCGGATCGAATCGGCCAGCTCGGCCAGCTCCGTGTCGTCGAACCGCGCACGGGGCTGGCGAGGGTTGGGCGCGATGCGGTCGAGCGGCAGCTGCTGCACGCTCGTGGCGTCGTCGTCGCGCGGAATGAGCGCCTCGAGGCCGCGTCCCAGGCCGAACGCCCTAGCCACGCGTGGTCACCTCGCCGGCCAGGTCGCGATAGGCGTGCGCGCCGCGGGACGCCGGGTCGTAGAGGGCGATGGGCAGCCCGTGGCTCGGCGCCTCCGACAGCCGCACGCTGCGCGGGACGACGGTGTCATACACCGTACCGTTCATGTGACGCCGAACCTCGTTCGCGACCTGGGCCGAAAGGCGGGTGCGTCCGTCATACATCGTCAGTACCACGCCCTCGATCTCGAGCTGCGGATTGAGCCCGTCGCGCACGCGCCGAATCGTGTCGACGAGCGCGCTCAAGCCTTCCAGGGCGTAGTACTCGGTCTGGATCGGGATCAGGACACCATCGGCCGCGGTCAGAGCGTTGAGGGTCAGCAGGCCCAGGCTGGGCGGACAGTCGATCAGCACCCGGTCGAACTGGTCGGCGGCAACCGCGAGCGCCGCGGCAAGGCGGCGCTCGCGCCCTGGTACGGCGACCAGTTCGACCTCGGCCCCTGCCAGTGCTGGCGCCGACGGAACGAGTGTGAGCCCCGGAATCGCTGTCGGGTGCGTGACCTCGTCGAGCGGCTCCCCGCCCACGAGCGCGTCGTAGATGGAGCGCGGCAGCGCCCGACGATCGATCCCCAGGCCGCTTGTGGCGTTGCCCTGCGGGTCGAGGTCGATGACGAGCGTGGAGGTGCCGGAGAGGGCAAGAAACGCGGCGAGGTTGACCACCGTCGTCGTCTTGCCGACACCACCCTTTTGATTCGTGCAGGCCGTGATTCTGACCATGCGCGCTCCGCTGCGGAATTGGGTGGGAGACATCCAATTCTACCAGTTTCGGCCTCTTTTCGCTGTCTTCGGGCCACCCCTCGGACGCCTCGAAACCCGCCATGTTTCACGTGATACCTTACGGTGAAACAACCCGAGGATGCGCATGGTAGCCACGAACGACGACCCGCAGCCGCTCGACCTGGATCCGTTCGAAGCGGGCTTCCTCGCGGGCCTTCTCGTCGGTGAGGGCCACTTCGGCGGCGATGGCCGCCAGCCGCAGGTGACGCTGCGCATGCACGTGCGCCACGAGGCGCTCTTCGGCTGGCTCGTCGCCCGGGTCGGTGGTCGGCTCTACGGCCCGTATCACCACAGCGGGCGCAGCTACTACCAGTGGATGGCCCGCGGTGCCTTCCTGCGGGATCGGCTCGTCCCCCTCCTGGACCGATGTCTCAGCCCCGACCGCGATCTGCCGTCGTGGGAGCGGTACGTCGCCATGAAGCGAGATTACCGAATCGCGTGACCGAGGCCACTGCCCGCGCTCGAAGCGAGCGTCGTTGAAGGAGCGCCACGGGGTCAGGGGCGGCTGGCACTCGGTGACTCCCCGGCGGCGGTCTGGGGCGGGAGTGTGGTGGGAGCCATCGGACGCGATTCACCGGGTGCATGAAACGGCCGGGAACGTCGGAGCTCCCCGCCGTGACATTCCGCACACGACTCGAAACGGGCCGCAACGGACGAAACGGCTCCGATTCAGCCCGCGTTCATTCTCAGGTGAATGACACCGCAGGCAACTCGGAGCTTCCGGCGATTCATGCCGCACAGAATCGGCGGTTGGACGTCCGGCGCGGCCTATACTCGGCCCAGCCGACGCGACATCCGGAGCACTCGAGCCATCGCCTACACCAGCGCACTCCTCGCCGTCGTCATCGGGATCGTGCATGCGGCGCTCGCGCCGGTCATCATCGTCGCCGGCGTCAAGCCCAACCTCATCCTCGTCGCGGTCGTCCTGGTCGCTGCGACGTTCGGCCTGAACCACGGCATCCTGTGGGCGTTCATCGGCGGCACCGTCGCCAACCTGCTCGTCCCCGCGCCACTCGGCAGCATCCCGATCGTGCTCCTCGTTGTCGCGGCACTCGTCGCCGGCGGTGCACGGCTGATCGGTCGCTTCAGCTACTCCTACCCGATCGCCGCGGCGCTCGCCGCCAGCCTGGTCGCCGACGCGCTCGCCCTCGCGATCCTCTCGCTCGTCGCGGAGCCGCCCCAGGGTGGCCTGCCGTTCCAGCTCCTGCTCCCGGCGGCGGTCCTGAACGCGGCGATCGCCGGTCTCTTCGTCGTGCCGGTCCGAGCGCTGGCGATGCGCGTCCTGCCGGACGAGGCGGCGACGTGGTGAGCCGCGATCGGGCGGTGGCCGGCCCGCGAGGCTGATGGCCGAGCTCGATGACGGCCGGATGGAGCTGCCACGCTCGCGGCCGCGCTTCATCGCCTTCGGCGTCCTCGCAGCGCTCATCCTCGTGGTGCTCGGTGCGCGGCTCTTCCAGCTCCAGGTGCTCAGCAGCGGGACCTACCGCGAGTGGGCCACCGCCGCGAGCAGGGTCGACATCCCCGTCCCGGCCCCCCGCGGCCTGGTCTACGACCGCGAAGGCCGTCCCCTCGTCGTCAACACCACGAGCTGGACGGTCCAGGCGCGTCCCGCCGACCTTCCGCGCGCCGGCCGGATGACGATCCTTCGCCGGGTGGCGGAGCTCACCGGCGCCGATGCCTCGGTGCTGCGCCGCACGATCGACGGCTACGGCGGCTCGCCGTTCGACCTCGTGCCGCTCGTCCCGCGGGTCAGCCGCGATGCCGCGCTGCTCATCGGCGAAGAGGCCGCCACGCTGCCGGGCATCGTCGTCAGCGTCGATCCGCAGCGCCGCTATCTCGACGAGACCGGCGCGCAGAACGGCGAGCTCCTGTCGCACATCCTGGGCTACACCGGCCCGATCAACGCGGACGAGCTGGCCGCGCTGGCTGACCACGGCTACCTGCCTGACGACGTGATCGGGCGCGATGGGGTCGAGGCGAGCTTCGAGGAGGCGCTGCGTGGCACGTACGGCAGCGAGCTGTGGGAGCGCGACGCGGCCGGGCGCGCCACGAAGCTCCTCGAACGACAGTCGGAGCCGATCCCCGGGACGAACCTGATGCTGACCATCGACGCCCGGCTCCAGCGCCTCGCCACCGAGTCTCTGCGCTGGGGGATGGACGTGGCGGGCGTCCGGCAGGGAGTCACGATCGTCATGAACCCGCAGACCGGCGAGATCCTGGCCATGGTCAGCCTGCCGGCCTACGACAACAACACGTTCGCCGCCGGCATCGAGCCGGACGTCTACCAGGCGTACCTGGCCGACGCCGACCAGCCGCTCCGCAACCACGCCATCGCCGACGTCTACCCGCCCGGATCGACGTACAAGCTCGTCACCGCCCTCGCGGCGCTGGAGGAGGGAGTCACGCGACCCGGACAGCTGTGGCAGACCTACGGCTGCTACCAGATCCCCGGCGCCGCGGCTGGTGACTGCCTGTACGACTGGAACCGGCAGGGCTTCGGCCAGCTCGACGTCGTCGACGCGTTCGCGATCAGTTCGGACACGTTCTTCTACCAGATGGCGGTCGCGCTGGGTATCGACCCGCTCGCGGACTGGGCGCACGAGCTGGGCTTCGGCGAGCGCACGGGGATCGACCTGCCCGGTGAGGCATCGGGCACGATCGCCAGCACGGCCTGGGCACAGGCGCAGGGCCGCGAAGGGGTCTTCACCGGTGAGCTGGCGCAGGCGGGCATCGGGCAGAACGTCATCGCCGTCACCCCGCTGCAGCTGCTGAACGCGTACGCGGCGCTTGCCAACGGCGGGCACCTCATGCGACCGATGATCGTGCGCGGCGAGACCGATGCTTCCGGCAATCTGACCCGCGCCTATGAGCCTGCGGTGCTCCACGAGGTCGCCGCCGACCCGGCGAACCTCGAGACGCTGCGCATCGGTGCGCGCGAGGTGATCACCACCGGCCACGCCTACAACATCAAGGACCTGCCGCTCGACGGGACGCTGGCCGGCAAGACCGGCACCGCCGAGTTCGGCGAGCTGACGGCCGAGGGGACGTTGCCCTTCCACTCGTGGTTCGTGGCGTACCTGCCCTCGTCGCCCACCGCGACCGATGCGCAGCTCGCGATCGTGACCTTCAGCTACTCGGCCACCGTGCCGGGCAACGTGTCGACGGAGGTCACGAAGGACTTCCTGCAGCGCTACTTCGACCTCGGCGTGGACCTGCGGCTGGATCCGAACGACTTCAGCCTCGTGGACGCAAACTGATGGGCGCCGTGGGAGCCACGAGCCTCCTCGCCGCATCGGCCCGCACTCGCTCGTGGCGGCGTTTCGACGTGCAGCTCTTCCTGTACGTGGCGCTGCTCATTGCGTTCGGCGTGGTGATGGGCTACTCCGCCTCGTACGGCGACCCCGTGGGCGGGGCGTCGCTGTCGCAGACGGTGAAGACGCTGATCTGGGCCGGCATCGGCATCACGATCTTCTTCGTCGTCGCGAGCATCGACTACCACTGGCTCGAGACGCTGACGCTGCCGCTGTACCTCGCGGCGCTGGGCCTGCTGCTGCTCACGATGGTCGCCGGGACGCAGCTGTTCGGCGCGCAGATGTCGATCACCGTCGCAGGGCTCGACTTCCAGTTCAGCGAGGTCTGCAAGGTGCTGATGATCGTGGTCCTCGCCTCGTGGTTGAGCGGGCGCCGCGAACGGATCGGCCGCCTGTCGACGATCGTCGGTGCCGCGGCGCTGATGGCATTGCCAACCTTCCTGGTCTTCCGACAGCCGGACCTGGGCACGGCGCTGGTCTTCGTCGCGATCCTCGTCGGCATGCTCTTCATGAGCGGTGCCTCGCTCGGCTGGATGGGACTGCTCGCCGGCGCGGTGGTCGGTGCAGCGCCCGTGGCCGTCGGCCTGCTCCACGACTACCAGCGCCAGCGCCTCTTCTGCTTCCTGGACCCGTATGCGGATGCCCAGGGCGCGTGCTATCAGCTGGTCCAGGCGCTGAACGCCGTCGGTTCCGGCGGGTGGTTCGGCCAGGGACTCACTGCCGGCCGCCAGAACCAGCTCGGCAGCGTTCAGCTGGGCCTCACTAACCGCTGCTGTCGCGCTGCTCCAGGTTAGCCCGCGATCATTCCGATCCGTCTT
>DAINOY010000125.1:0-5468 GCA_036743735.1 Chloroflexota bacterium | reverse complement strand
GGATCGCGAGGCCGCCGATGTCCGGGCCCCAGATCGCCTCGACGTGGTCGATGACGACGTTGTACGCCTCGCCGCTCCCGCCGTTGATCGTCAGGCCGTCCGCATCCGCGGGGTTGTCCGCCGTTGCGTCACCCGGCCGGAAGCGCATGTGCGTGACGATCACATCGTGCGTCCCGATGTTCAGCGTCTCACCCCGGATCTGGATGCCCGGGCTCGGGGCCGTCTGCCCGGAGATCGTCACGAACGGCTGGTTGACCCGGATCGGGGTCTTCAGGTCGATGACGCCGGCCACGGCGAAGGTGATCACCCGCGCGCCCGACGTCCCGAGCGCCTCGCGCAACGAGCCGGGGCCGCTGTCGGCCAGCGTCGTGACGCTGATCGTCCGGCCGCCGGCACCGCCCACCGTGTTCGCACCGTAGCCGACGATGGTCGTCTCGCCGAACGTGCCGCGTCCTGGGGGCTGGGGTGTCGGCGTGGCTGTCGGCGCCGGGGTCGACGGAGCTGGAGTGGCGGTCGGCCGGGGGGTCGCCGTGGGGTGCGGCGTTGCTGCGACGGCGGTCGAGGTTGGCCGCGGCGTGACGGTCGGTCGCGCCGAGGACGACGGGTCGGGGACCGCGCCGATCGTCACATCGAGCGAGGCGAGCGCGGCGCTCTTTGCGCCGGTCACCGGGTAGCGCTGGTGGGCGGTCAGGGTGTACGCGCCCTCGTGGATCCGCCGCACCGTCATCGTGGTGGTGAATTCGCCACGCGGCGTGGTGGTGACGCGCGGAAGCCAGCCGTAGTAGCCGCCGTCCAGACGGAACACGATCCGGGCCTCGCGCGGGAAGCCGGACCCGTGGATCGTGTACTGGCGGCCGAGCTGGAGAGACGTGCCCCCCGTGATGCTCAGGGTCGGCCGGGCCTCGGCCGTCGCGCGGTTGAGCAGGTACGGCGCCAGGAGGACGCCGGCGGCGAGCGCCAGGACGGCGATCAGCGCGAAGCGAGTGAGCACCGAGGGATGCCCGGGAAAGAGGCGCATTGGCACAAAGCTCCTCGTGTGGTGCAACCGCCGACCCGTGGGCTGTGGACCGATGGCGCGCGGTATTTGCCAGTGAAGGCTTGGCGCACGTCAGAGGTCGCCGATGCGCTGCCGATGGCTCACCGAATGGACCGGCCGAATCGCCGATCCCCGCTGCCTCCCTCTGCCGGATCGCGAGCGAACGACCGGCATGCGGCTTGCGTCCGACGCCCCTGCGCACCAGGAACGAGGCCACATCCGCGATCAGGCGGCGCGTCGGGAGACGCCTGACGTGACTATGTGCCGCCGGGCCTCGGTGATGCCGGAACAGGGAGGGCTTCCCATGCCCCGACTGCATCGGGGGCCGCCGAGCTTCGCGCCATACTAGCCGCCCTCGCGAGAAGATGTGCGAGCGCGCAACGGCTTGGTGCGCGAGCGCACCGCCGCTTCTGGCGCCGCCGACCAGCGTCAGTGCCCCAGCCGGGGGCCGGTCCGCTCAGTCCGGTCCGAGGCGGTAGCCGAGGCGACGTGGCAGGCGGGTCAGCTCCCGGAGCCACCATGGGGCCGTCCGCCCGGTCTGCTCCGCGTCCTCGCGTCGCACCATGGCCTCGCGCAGCACGCGCGCGCCGACGTATCGCAGTGGCTCGGGCGGGAAGGGTCGAGCGCGCGAGCTCACGATCGGCAGCCGGGTGACCGGCTCATCCGAGCCGAGCACCAGGCCGGCCAGGATCCGGCCGCCGAGATGCGACGGGCCCACCCCGTTGCCCGAGTACCCGAACCCGTAGTGGACGCGGCCTCCGGGCAGCGTGCCGAAGCGGGGGACGTGGTCGGGACTGACGTCGATCGGGCCACCCCACATGTCGGTGAGGCGGACATCGGCCAGCGACGGGAAGAGGTGGCGGAAACCGGCGACCGCACGCCGGCCGGCCGCGAGGTCGTTCACGAAGGATCGGCCGATGCGACCGCCGTAGCCCGGCCGCCCGCCGCCGGCGCCGAGCGCGATCCGTCCGTCGCGCGTCGTGCGCAGGTAGTGGACGGTGAAGCGCGCGTCGACGATCGAGGTCCCGCCGATCCAGCCGAGGTCGCCCTCGAGGCGGTCGGCGATCGGTTCACTGCGCACCATCCAGCTGCTCCAGGCCAGCAGCCGGTTGCGGAACGGACGCCAGCTGGCTGCCCACGCGTTCAGGCCCAGGACGACGTGCGTGGCTCGCAATTCGCCCGCGGCGGTCAGGAGCCGAACCTTCGGTCCGCCGATGTCACGCAGCCCACGGACGCGAGTGCCCTCGTGGATCCCGATCCCACGCTCCAGCGCGACGCGTCGAAGGCCGCGCGCCAGCAGCGCCGGCTGGACGGTCGCGCCGTCGGCCATGAACGCCCCGCCACGGAAGCGCGGCGAGGCACAGATGGCCTGCACGCGCTCCGCGCTCAGCTCGACGTAGGCCTCGGGCACGCCGAGCGTGCGGCAGGCCGTGACGCAGGCATCCCAGCTGCCGTCGTGCAGCGGCGTGGTCGAGGCCATGAGCATCCCGGCCTTGCGGTAGTGCGCATCCACGCCGTGCGCGCTGCACCAGGCCCCGATGGCGTGGACCGATGCAGCGGCCTCGCGGGCGGCAGCGAGCGCGCCGTCTGGGCCGAAGAGCGCGACATAAGTTGCGATCTCATCCCACCACGCGTTCACGAAGCCGCCGTTGCGGCCCGACGGACCGCCGCCGCAGATATCCTGCTCGAGCACGACGATCCGCAGCTCGGGCGCCCGTTCGGCGAGGGCCAAGGCCGTCCACAGCCCGGTATAGCCGCCGCCGACGATCGCGACATCCGCCTCCCGCGACCCGCTCAGCGCGGGTGCCGGCGGCGGATTGCCCTCCAGCTCCAGCGCCTCGCGCAGCCACGGGTTTCGGCGGCTGCCGGCCGGTCGAAGCCCGGCGTCGTCATCGGTCAGGATTGATGCTTGCATTAACGATTCAGATCCCTATAATCGTGCGGTTGCAGAGAACCATTCGCAATTTGTGAAGCATTTCCCGATGTCGACCACCCAATCGGTCCCGAGCGTGGCACAGATCGTCAGCGAGCTGGCGCCCATCATGCGCGGCAACCACCGCGGCTGGGCGCGACGCTGCCAGGCGCGTGGCGTGTCGATGATGCACGTCGGCCTCATCGGTCTGCTGGCCGCCGAAGGCCCGCTGCCGATGAGCCGCGTTGCCGAGCTGCTCGATACCACCTATCCGAACGCGAGCGGGCTGGTGTCGCGCCTCGAGGAGCGACGCCTCGTCGCCCGGGAGCACGCCGTGGACGATCGTCGCGTCGTCCTCGCGCGCGTGACCGATGAGGGGCGCGCACTGCTCGATGAGCTCGAGGCCGACCGCATCACCAACCTCACGCGCCTCATCGAGGCGATGAGCCCAGAGGAGCGCACGGACGTCCATCGCAGCGTCAGCGCGTTCCGGGCCGCGAAGGAGCGGCTGCACGACACTCAACCCGCCCATTCGCAGGAGCACCTTTCGCATGACGGCTGAACGGACGTATGGTCCGATGCCCCAGGAGGCCGAGCACGTCGATCCGCGCGCCCGGTTCGAGATCCTGGGTGCGATCCTTCTCACGCTCTTCCTCTCGGCGCTCGATCAGATGATCGTCGGTACCGCGCTGCCGCGCATCGTCACGGACCTGGGTGGCAACGAGCTCTACACCTGGGTCGTCACGGTCTACCTCGTCACCAGCACGGTGACCGGACCGATGTACGGCAAGCTCTCCGACCAGTTCGGGCGCCGACCGCTGATCATGATCGGGGTGGGCCTCTTCCTCCTCGGTTCGCTGCTCTCCAGCCTGTCGGGCAGCATGTGGCAGCTGATCCTGTTCCGCGGCATCCAGGGCCTTGGTGCCGGCGCCATCTTCCCGATCAGCCTCGCCGTGATCGGCGACCTCTTCAGCCCCCGCGAGCGCGGCAAGTACCAGGGCCTCTTCGGCGCTGTCTTCGGCGTCTCGATGATCATCGGCCCGGCGCTCGGAGGCTTCCTGACCGACAGCATCAGCTGGCACTGGGTCTTCCTCGTCAACCTGCCGATCGGCCTCATCGCGCTCTTCGTGCTGGCGCGGCTCCTGCCGCACACGAGCCACCCGGAGCGCCGCCACAAGGTCGACTACCTCGGCGCGGCCGTCTTCACCGCGGCGGTGATCCCGATCCTCCTCGGCCTGACGAACAAGCAGTCGGGCGAATGGACCGATCCGCTGGTCGGCGGCCTGATCGCCGTCGGCGTGCTCCTGACCGGTATCTTCCTGTGGATCGAGTCGCGCGCGGCAGAACCGATGCTGCCGCTGAGCCTCTTCCGCAACCGCGCGGTGGCCGTCTCGCTCGCCGCCGCTGCGCTGATCAGCTTCGGCTTCTTCGGCAGCGTGATCTTCATCCCGCGCTGGTTCCAGTTCGTGCAGGGCAGCAGCGCCACGCTGTCGGGCTACCAGATGATGCCGATGCTGATCGGGGTCATCGGTGCCTCGATTCTCTCCGGCTTCATCGTGAGCCGCACCGGACGCTACAAGTGGATGATCGCCGGAGCCATGGCGCTCGCCGGGCTGGGCCTCTACCTGCTCACCGGCGTGACCGGCGACACGTCGATCCCATCGCTGTGGATCGGGATGTTCATCGCGGGCGTTGGCATCGGCCCGACCATGGCGGTCTTCACGATCGTGGTCCAGAGCGCGGTCGCCCCGGCGATGATGGGCGCGGCCACGAGCTCGCTGACCTTCGCACGCCAGGTGGGCGGCACGATCGGCCTGGCCCTGGCCGGCACGATCTTCGGCTCGAGCCTCGCCTCTGAGCTGCCGGGCAGGCTGCTCGCCGCCGGCGTGCCGCAGCCGCTGGTCGACGGGTTCACCCGCGCCGGCGGGGGAGCCCTCGACACCGGCGAGATCACCGGCGTCGGCATCGACCTGGGTGCAAAGATCCTGTCGAGCGTCCCCGCGCCGGCGCGGCCCCAGGTCGAGCCGTTCATTCCGAACATCGTCGACGGTATCTACCAGGCCTTCTCGGTCGCGATCGGGCACGCCATCTGGCTCGGGGTCGCGGCGGCGGTCCTTGGCGCCGCGCTCCTGGTATTCGGAATGCCGCAGCTGCATCTGCGCCGCCACGTGGGCGACGGACCGGCCCCGATGGCGGAATAGCCGGCGCGGCCCGGGCACGAGGCGGGTCACGCGGCGCGGAGGTGCGCGGGGTGCACCTTCCGACCAGCGAGACGGTCGGGTGGCGCCCGGATCCCCCTCCGTGCGGCTCCTCAGCCGCCGTTTCGTGCGCCGGGTGCACCGTTTGGAGCTCAGGGAGCTGCTGGCCCGCCGTTAGGTGCACCGGGCGCACGTCGGGGCTGCCCGCTGATCACCCAGTGATCGAAACAGCGCTCGGGATGGGGCTCCCCGGACGGTCTGATCACCGGGTGAGCCATTCAGCGCCTGAGCCCTCCGAATCCGGCCCGATCCGCGGTCTCAC
>DAINOY010000124.1:0-5520 GCA_036743735.1 Chloroflexota bacterium | reverse complement strand
AGCAGCGCACCGCCCCCACCCAGCACGAGCGCCGTGCGGCCGAAGGACGGACCGTGCAGCCGCGGGCGCGGCGTGGCGACGGCGGCGCGCATCGGGCTACTCGTACAGGTCCGGGTGGATGAGCCGCGCGAGCGACTCGAGGCCATCGACGATCCGTGGCCCGGGCCGCGTGATGACGATGTCATCGGTCACCGGACGCACGTCCCCCTGCGTCACGGCGGTCATGGCGTCCCAGCCGGGTCGGGCGGCGACCGTCTCGGGCGTGATCGTGGGGTCGTAGGCCGCGTCGCCGAGCAGGATCAGCTGGGGATCGGCGGCCACGAGCATCTCGAGGTCGATCGCGGTGGAGAGCGCGTCGCCCTCGACTGGATCGCCGCCGGCGAGCGTGATGAGCGAGGCGAGGAACGAGTCCTCGCCCGCGGTGTAGATCTGGCCCTCGAAGACGCTCACCTCGTAGAAGGTGCGGGGCGCCGGCTTGGCGGCCACCGTCTCGACCACGGCGTCGACGCGCTCGCGGGCGGCCGCCACGAGCAGGCCCGCCTCCTCGCTCTCACCAATCGCGACCCCGACGAGCTCGATGTCGGCGAAGACCTCGTCGACCGACTCGGGGTAGAGCGTCAGGACCGGGTACCCGAGATCCGCGAGCGCGGCGATGTCATCGCTCGAGGTCAGCTCATTGCCCGCGGCGAGGATGAGGTCCGGATCGGCAGCCACGATCGCCTCGCGGTCGACCGGGCCGAAGGAGACGACGCTCGGCACCTCGGCGATGGCGTCGAGCACCGCGGCCGGGTAGCCGTCACGGAACTCCGGCACGCCAACGAGCCGGTCACACGCGTCGAGCGCGCAGACGATCTCGGTGTTCGACGGGGCGAGGCTGACGATCCGCTGCGGTGCGGCGCTGATCGCCACCGTCCGACCGGCGTCATCGGTCAGGCTCAGGGGGAAGGTGGGTGCTGGGGTGGGCGGTTCGGGGATCGCCTGCCCGGTCTGGGTGAAGGTCGTCGAGACCGGCCCGCCGCAGGCCACCAGCAGCGCAACGATGACGACGGGCAGGAGCGAGCGGAGGGACGAGCGATGAGGAGTGCGAGCCACGGGTGATGCCGTTCCCTTTCACGCGAGGGGGTGGACATCGCGTGCGGGCTGGCGACCTGACTCCCGCGCTCACCGACCTGGGACAGGAAGGGGCGCGGATACAGTAGCGGGACTGTGCCGGCGTCTCACCGGCTTCTCCATTTGACCGTGGCCTTGCGGCCACGGCACCCGACGCGGAGTCTTTGGTTGGTGCCGCGATCCTAGCACGCGGCCCCGGTCAGGCGGAGGCGCCGACCTCCTCGCGCTCCTCGATCGGATCGACATGACCGTACAGTGGTGTGGCGCGTTGCGCATCGCTCAGCAACGGGTCCAGCATCTTCTGCACCGCCAGGGTGTGCGCACAGCCCCCGGCGCTCTGGAAGAGGTGGCAATCACATCGCCATGTATCGGCATCGAGGCTGACGGCATGCGAGCCGTTGTCGCCCGTGAAGCGGGCCTGGAGCTGGTCGATCTTCACGCGATCAGGCTCGTGCGCGTAGCGCATCGCCTTCTCCACCTTGCCGATCATGCTCGAGTGCACGTCCGTGATACCTCCATGGCGCCGCACCCGGCGCCGCTAATCCGTGGCGCCCGCGGGTCCCGAAGCCCTGGCGAGCCGCTCCTTGAGCATTGCCAACAGTGTAACCGGGGTGGGGTCGGTCTGGTAGAGGATGGCGAGGTAGACGCTCACGAGATCGCCGAACGCGACCGCGCCGAGCACGCGCGCCAGTGCGCTCTCCCCCTCCGCCCAGGTCGTGCTGCGCGGCGTGGCCCGCTCGCCGAGCAGCTCGTCGACGACGCGGTAGCGGGTCGCGATCTCCTCCGGCTCGGTCGGGTCGCGCAGCTCGAGGACGTAGAGTGCGTCGCCCAGCTCGCGGGGATTCAGCGAGCCCTCGATCGCATTGTGGTTCGCCTCGGGCATCGGCTCGTACGAGGCCCAGGCCTTGGCGTTCTCGTTGAGCTGGGTCTTCCAGCGGTGGGCCACCGCCGACATCGGTCCGTGGCCGTACAGGATCGGGACGCGCCCAAACAGCGACCAGGCCAGCTGCTTCGCCGCGTTGTCGTCGGTCGGCACCGAGGGCGCGTTGCGCTCCAGGATGCCCTCGACGGTCGCCATGGCCGGGCCCCAGGCATCGGGATCGTTGATGAGGCCGGCGGCGACGAGCAGCTCGAGCAGGATTCCAAAGCCGTAGCCGACCGCCGCACGAGGCTGCAGCCTGGCCTGGTAGCGGTAGAGCGGTAGCCCGCGCTCGTCTGCCAGTTGCCCCAGCCCGCCGCCGGTGGTGATCACCGCGATCGGGACCCCGCGATCGAGCGCCCGCTGGGTCGCGGCCAGCGTCTCGGCGGTCTCACCGCTGTGGCTCGCTGCGACGACGAGCGTCCGCTCCCCGGCCCAGGCCGGCAGGTCGTAGTCGCGGTGCGTGACGAGCGGCACGCGCAGCCGGTGGCCCGCAACCGCCGCGACGAGCTCCGCGCCGATCGCCGAGCCGCCCATCCCGAGCACGAGCACCGCATCCACGTCGCGATGCGTCGCCGGCAGCTCCACCGAGGCGGCGATGCGCCGCGCGGAGGCCAGCTGCCGCGGCACCTCGGCCACGCGGTCGAGCATCCCCTCCGGGTCGATCTTCTTGAGGACCGCCGCGTCGTCCAGGGTGATCGCCTCGTCGAGCGGCGGCGGCGAGAGCTCGTCGGCGTCGTCGCCGAAGTCCTCCTGCCGCCGGCCGGGCTCCTCGTCGCGATGCTTGTAGCCGAAGAAATCGCGGGCGTCCACGCGCGGCTCCCGCTACGCGCCGGGCGCCGCGATGCGCCGGCCCTCGGCCAGCAGCACGTCGACGTCCTCGGGGGAGCGCGCCTCGACGTAGATCCGCAGGAGCGCCTCGGTCCCGCTGAAGCGGATGAGGAGCCACGAGCCGTCCTCGCGGTAGAACTTGAAGCCGTCCTTCGTGTCGAGCGTCTTCCGCTCGCTGACCGCCTGGCCAGCCAGCGCCTCGGGCGCCTGGTCCTCCAGGCGAGCCAGCGTCTCGGCCTTCACCTGCTCGTAGCCGCGCCGCTCGAAGCGGATGTCGATCCGGTTGTAGTAGCTCGGACCGGCCAGCGCCTGGAGCTCGGCGAGCACCTCGGAGGCGCGCTTGCCCTTCGTGAGCCACAGGTCCATGAGGAAGAGGCCCGACGCCAGCCCGTCGCGCTCGGGAATGTGCATCCCGAAGCCAAAGCCGCCCGACTCCTCGCCGCCGATCACCGCGTTCGTCTCGGTCATCTTCGGCCCGACGTACTTGAACCCGACGCCGGTCTCGTAGGCCTGCGTGCCGTAGATCTCGGCGAGGCGCTTCGCCATCGAGGTCGTCGTGACCGTATAGACCGCCGGACCGATGGTGCCGCGCACGTCGAGCAGGTACCAGTAGAGGAGACCGTAGACCTGGAGCTGGTTGACGAACACGCCCTCCTCGGTGGCCATCCCGACCCGATCGGCATCCCCGTCGAAGGCGATCCCGATGTCGGCGCCCCAGCGCGGGATCTCCTCGAGCCATTCGTCGATGTTGGGACGGATCGGCTCAGGGTTCACGCCGCCGAAGAACGGATTGCGCTCGGTATGCAGCTCGCGCACGGTGAGGCGACCATCGCCAAGGAGGCGCGTGAACCAGCCGGCGCCGCTGCCGTAAAGCGGCTCGACGAGGACGCGCTTCTCAGCCGCGCGGATCCTGTCGATGTCGACGATGCGCTCGAGCTGCGCCCGGAATTTCGGATAGGGATCGAACGTCTCGACGAGGCCAGCCTTGACCGCCTCGTCGTACTCGATCCGCGGCGGCTCCTCGTCCTCGGGGTGCGTGTTCATCGTCGCCTCGATCGCCTCGAGCATCTCGGGCGCGGCGGCGCCGCCGGTATCGGCCTTCACCTTGAAGCCGTTGTCGGTCCACGGGTTGTGGCTGGCGGTGATGACGATCCCCGCGCCGGCGTTCAGCTCGCGGGTGAAGAAGCTGCCGACCTGCGTCGGCACCGCCTCGGGCGGCGCGAAGCTGCGGATGTCGTGCGCGGCCAGGACCTCGACGCAGGCGCGGGCGAAATGCTCGCTCGCGAAGCGCCGGTCGTGCGCGATCACGACGCCGCGCTCGGCGGCGCCGGTGGCATGGAGGTGCTCGGCCACGCCGCGCGCGCAGCGGCGAACGTTGTGGAACGTGTAGTCCTCGGCGATGGCGGCGCGCCAGCCATCGGTACCGAACTTGATCTTCGTCACGGGCACCCGTCTTCGTGGCGGTGGGCGACCATCCTACCGCGATGCGGCCATGCGCCGGTCCGCCAGCTCCGCGACGCGCAGCAGCTCCGCCTGGAGCCGCGTGAGCGCCGGCCTGATCGGCTCACGCGATCCGAGCCGGATCCACGCACCCTCGTCGACGCGCATCCGCCCGAACGGCAGCGGCAGCAGCTGGCGATCCCAGCGCCCCCCCAGCCGGACGGCTGGCCGGCAGGCGACCGCCCACGGCACGACGGGCAGCCCCGCCTCGCGTCCCACGATGAGGGCGCCGGGCCGCGCCACGCGATACGGCCCCCACGGGCCGTCGCAGGCCACGACGATCGACCAACCCTCACGTGCGAGACGTCCAGCCTCGGTCGCCAGACGAGCGGCCTCCGCGCGTGACTGGCTGCCGAGCGGCGGCATGGTCAGGACCGCGCCCCCCAGCGATTCGAGAAGCGTATTCATCGAGATGCCGCGGAAGCCGCGCGTCGAGAAGGCGATGAACCGGTGATCGTCCCGCATCCGCAGCGTGGCGATCGCCGCCGCCAGGTTCGACTCGTGCCAGAACACCAGGATGCACGGCTCCTGCACGATCGGCGGACCTGAGACCCGCGAGGTCGCGGCAACCAGGCGGAGATAGCGCGCCAGCAGCCGCCCGAAGAGCCGCGCTGCCCACGCGAAGCGCACGCGCTCCTCCTGCTCGGAGGCCGGGGGTGGACCGATGTCGCCCGCCGCGGGCTGCCTCATCGGCTCTCGCTCAGAGATAGCGGTCGCCGGTGGCCCGGGCGATCTGGTCCAGCACCGGCTTGATCTCCTCGGCCCGGTCGCGGGCGCAGACGAGCAGGGCGTCCGGGGTGTCGACGATGATCACGTCCTCGAGGCCGACGGTGACGATCAGCCGATCGCCGCCGTGCACCAGCACTCGCTGCGAGTCCCGGTCCAGGTGCTCGCCGCTGGCCACCAGGGTCTTGCCCTCCTGGGCGGAGAGCGCCTCGAGCAGCGACGACCATGAGCCGATGTCACTCCAGCCGGCGGCAAGCGGCACCACCGCCATCCGCCCCTCGGCCGCTGCCGGCTCGGCGATCCCGACGTCGATCGTGATCGCCGGGATTGGCTCGAGGATGTCGCGCACGTCGCTCATCCAGCCGGGGAGACGGTTCAGCGCCGCGATTCGGCCCAGCGCCGCGTCGAGCTCGGGCTGGTAGCGCTCCACGGCC
>DAINOY010000123.1:0-5531 GCA_036743735.1 Chloroflexota bacterium | reverse complement strand
GAGCGTGCCCTCGGTGATCGTCATCTCGACGGCCGCCTCGAAGATCGCCGATGGCGTCGCGAAGAGGGCGCGGCTCACGCCGCTGGCATACAGCTGCCAGACCGAGATGAGCGCGATGAACGTGACGATCCGGACGGTCCAGACCCCCGTTCGGGTGTAAAGAAAGCCCGGACGCGTCCGGTGGTGCGGATGGTGGATGCCCGACGGCGACGCACCGCCCTCGGATCGGGCCACGCTGTTCGAGGTCATCGGATCCGCTCCACGCGGGCCCAGGGCGTCGAGCGGCGCTGCAGCGCGTACACGACCTCGGCCAGGACGATGCTGAAGAGCCCGAGGATGATCACCGGCACGAAGAGCCGATCGGTCTGGAAGAAGCGGCCGTACTGGATGATCAGCTGCCCGGTTCCGGTCACCGCCGCGGTCATCTCCGCCACGATGATGCCGACGAGGGCACGCGCCACGCCGATGCGAAGGCCGGCGAAGAGATAGGGGAGCGACCCGGGCATGACGACCGTCGTCAGCAGCTGCCACCAGTTGGCTGCGAACGCGCGCCCCGCATCGATGAGCTCACGGTCGACGCCCTTGGCGCCGATGTAGGTGTTGATGATGATCGGGAAGATCGAGCTGAGCACGACGATCGTGACCCGCAGCTCGAAGTCGATGCCGACCCACAGGACCAGCAGCGGCACGAGCGCGACCCGCGGCGTGGCGTACAGCGCGCTGACGTACGGGTCGAGGATGAGGTCGATGAGCCTGCTGCGCGCCATGGCGAAGCCGATCGCGATGCCCAGCACCGCCGAGATGGCGAAGCCCACGACGAGTCCCTGGAGCGTCGTCGCGAAGGCCGGAGCCAGCTGGTTCTCGGTGAAGCCGAGATCGAAGAAGGCGGCGACGATGGCGGACGGATACGACGCAACGACCGGATCCAGGCGCCCGAACGCCTCCCACAGGAGCAGGACGACGACGACGGAGCCGATGCGCAGGATCTGGGGTGCGTGCGGCGAGCGCAGGATGGCGCTCATGACCCGACGTTTGGCGCGTCGGTTACCGCCTCCACCATGCTGAGCTCACGCTCGAGGAGAGACCAGATCTCGGCTCGAAGCTCGGAGTACTGGGCCTCTGCCCGGAAGTTGTAGTCGTATCGCGGGCGACGGAGGTCAACGCGGAACTCGCGGATGATCCGCCCGGGGTGGGTGCCCATGACGATGATGCGGTCGGAGAGGTAGATCGCCTCGTCGATCGAGTGCGTGACGAACAGGATGGTCTGACGCGTCTGCTCGGCGATGCGCTGCAGCTCTCCCTGGAGGTGCTCTCGAGTCAGCGCGTCGAGGGCGCCGAACGGCTCGTCCATCAGCAGCAGCTTCGGCTCGGAGGCCAGCGCCCGCGCGATCCCGACGCGCTGCCGCATGCCGCCCGAGATCTGGCCGGGGTAGTGACCGGCGAAGCCGTCGAGCTTGAGCATCCGGAGCCACTGCATCGCGCGCTCCTCGCGCTCGCGGCGTGGCACGCGCTGAATCTCGAGCCCGTATGCGGCATTGGCGAGTGCCGTCCGCCACGGAAACAGGTTGAAGTGCTGGAAGACGACCGACTTGTCGCGTGATGGGCCGACGCTCGGCTTCCCCGCGACGAGGACGATGCCCGAGGTCGCCGGCAGCAGGCCGGCGACGATCCTCAGGAGGGTCGTCTTGCCACAGCCGCTGGGGCCGATGAGCGAGACGAACTCACCTTCGTGAGAGCTGAGCGAGAAGTCATCCAGCACCAGCTCGCCGGAGCGGTTGAATCGCTTTGAGACATGCTGAATATCGAGCAAGATGCGGGTCCTGTGATGCGGGGTCTCGGCCCCCGGCGGACGCGCCGCCGGGGGCCGGCTGGGCGTCGCTACAGCTCGCCGTTACGTTCGAGGTAGTTCTCCACGAACGATGGATCGGCCCACTCCTCGATGGCGGGGGCTTCGTCGGTCAGCGTGCCGACCTCCTTCTCGACGGCGACGGTGTTCTCCAGCAGATCGGTGCTCATGCCGCCGTTGATGGCAAACATGTGGATCTCCTTGAAGATGTCGTACGCCTGGTCACGGGCCGTGTCGGACGGCCCTTCGACCGTGTCTGCCGAGCGCTCGATGTACTCGTCCTTGTTGTCGTCGGCCCACCGCGTGGCGTCGACGAAGAGATCGACCATCATCTGGGTCAGGTTCGGATTGTTGGCGATCCACTCGTCGGTGACGATCAGACCGTGCTGCAGGTAGTCCGGGACGGCGGACCCGTAAGCGAAGAGATTCGAGAGGCCTTGCTCAGCTGCCGTCAGGCCCTCGGCCGCGTGCGCCGGCCCCGCTTCGATCTGGCCCTCGAGCAGCGCGGACATGCGTGCCCCGGTACCGCCGATCTGGACGAAGTTCACGGCGCCGACATCGACGCCCTCGCGATCGAGGACAACGCGCGTCAGCGTGTCGCTGATGTCACCTGGGGTCGAGATGCCAACGCGCGCCCCTTCGAGCTGGTCGAGCGAGGTGATCTCGGGCTGACTGATGAGCAGGTAGTCGGGCGCCTGGAGGTCACTGGCAATGACCTTGACGCCTTCGCCGGTCTCCTGTACGAGCAGGATCGCCGAGAGGAGCGTGCCGACGGCGACATCGGCCTCACCCGCGACCAGGGCGCGGAATGCGTCCTGTGAGGATTCGAAGTAGTTGTCCTCCACCGTCAGGCCGGCGCTCTCCATGTCCTCCAGCCACTTGAAGTCCATGATCTGCGTGAAGTCCGGCTGGGAGGCGAATGCCACGCGGACGGTGTCGGTCTCCGGCTCTCCAGGTCCTTCGGGCGCTTCGCTTTCCGCGGCCGACTCGGCGGGCTCGGATGCTTCCGGCGCGGACGACTGCGCCTCGCTGGGGCTTGGTGAGGTGGCCGGTCCACTGCAGGCCGCGGCCAGGATGGCCACGAGCACCAGAACGACCGACAGGCGTAGCTTCATTCCTTGATCCCTCTCCCGATGCGTGTCTTGGTCATCTCTGCCAGCACGACTTCCTTTCCGTGCTCGAGATGCAGGTTGATCCCCCGCTCGGCTCCGTCCGAATCGCGTCGCCACAACGCATCGAGGATCTCCCGATGCTCACGGATTGATCGGCGGCGCTGACTGTCGGAGTAGAGGCGCAGTACCTGGTACGACATGTACTGCGGGTTCAGCCGGGCGATGAGCTGGATGAGCCGTGGGCTGCGAGACGCCTCGGTGATCCGCTGGTGCAGCTGCCCGTTGAGCTGCACGAGTGTTTCGGTGTCAATTGGCTCGGCCTTGACGATCTGCTCCATTCGCGCCTGCAGCCCGTCGAGCTCCTCCAGCTCTGGCCGGGTGATCGAGGCTGCCGCCAACCCCGCGGCGAGCCCCTCCAGGCGCTCGCGGATGAGGAAGACGTGCGCGGCGTCCTCCATGAGATCGGCGACGACATAGCCGCGGTTCGGCTCCGAATGCACGAGGCCGTCCGATTCGAGGCGGCGCAATGCGTCTCGCACCGGCGTGCGTGACACGCCGAGGGCCGCAGCCAGGTCGCCTTCGACGAGCCGGCTGCCGGTCGCGAACCGATCCTGTCGGAGCGCGGCGCTGATGGCCTGGTACACGGCGTCGCTCAGCGGCACGGCCCCTCGGTGCACAGACTCGAGGTCTTGGCTGGTGAGCTTGGATGCGGTCTGGACGGTTTGGTGCATACGATTACCGCGGAGTGTATACAATGCGTCAAGATGGTGTCCCATCGATGCTGATACGGAGGATCTGTCGTTGGAGTTCGATCTTCGCGTCCGGGGTGGGCTGATCCAGACGTCGCGCGGTGAGCTCGCGGCCGACCTCCTCGTTCGCGGCGGCACGATCGCGGCGCTCGTCGCCCGCGACGCGCCGGCGGACGCCGATGAGGAGATCGATGCCAGCGGCCGGTGGATCCTTCCGGGTCTCGTCGACCTGCACGTCCATGCCCGGGTCCCCGGGTACGAATACAAGGAGGACTTCCGCACCGCGTCGCGCGCCGCCGCGGTCGGCGGCGTGACCACGATCGTCGACATGCCCAACGTCGAGCCGCCGACCACGACGGTCGCGCTGCTGGAGGAGAAGCGCGAACTCGCCGCGCGCGACAGCCATGTCGACTTCGGGCACTTCGTCTCGTCGCGCGACCTGGAGCAGATTCCGGCGCTGGCAGAAGCCGGTGCCGCCGGCTTCAAGACGTTCCAGGTCGGCGGCGGCTATCCCCACGATCCGCGCCTCGTGATGTCGGATCCAGCGCAGCTCCATGCGACCTTCGAGGCAATCGCCGCGACCGGGCTGCCGTCGGTCGTGCATCCGTTCAGCCAATCCCTGATGGAGCATCTCAGCGCGCGCGAGTTCGCGGCGGGACGGCCGCGTGACATCGCGACCTTCAGCCGTGTCTACACGCGCGACATCGTCTGGAGTGCTTCAGTGGCCATGCTGCTCGAGCTGCAGCGGGACACCGGCGTGCGCCTCCATCTGCTCCATACCCACGCCTCGGCAAGCTTGCGCCTGATCCGCCAGGCGAAGGCCGATGGGCTGCCGCTGACCGCGGCGATCGACCCCAAGTACTTCCACCTCCGTGGCGAGGACCTGGCACAGCACGGCGCGCGGGGCCTGCCCGGCGGCTTCATCGTCGAGGACGAGGCCCGCATGGCGGAGATCTACGGGGCGCTCGACGACGGAACCCTCGACATCATCGATTCCGACCATGCTCCGCACACGCTCGACGACCTCCGGCGCATGGAGGCCGATCCGTGGACGGGTCCCTGGGGCGGACCCCACCTGGAGCATCTGCTCTCGCTGCTGCTGACCGATGTGGCCGGCGGCAGGATCCGACTCGAGCGGCTCGTTGCGCTGCTCTCCGAATCGCCCGCGCGAATCCTCGGCCTCTACCCGCGCAAGGGCGCCCTGCTGCCGGGGTCCGACGCCGACCTCGTCATCGTGGACCCGGAACGCACGGTCGTTCCGCAGGACGCCGGCATGGAGTCGAAATCCGCCTGGACCCCGTACGCCGGATGGCTGCTCACCGGGCGGCCGGTGATGACGCTGCTGCGCGGCGCAGTCATCGCGCGCGATGGCGAGGTCCTCAACGAGCCTGGCGACGGGCGGCCGATCCAGGGCGTCGCGCAACGCGCGGTGGCGGCCAACCCGGGCCAGGCACCCGGGCTGGCGCTCGCGCTCGCGTAGCGCCGATGCGCGGCAGCGCGCTGCTCGAAGCGGTCGAGCGCGATCGCGAGCGGCTGTTCGAGCTCCTCGACGAGCTCGTGGCCATTCCGACGCACGTGACGCAGCCGTTTGGCCTCGCCCGGGTCGGCGAGCGACTCGTGACCGAACTCGAAGGAACTGGCTTCTCGAGGCAGGATCTCGGAGCGGCGCTCCAGTCACAGCGTCCACCGGCCTGGGCTGAGCTGGTGCTCTCGCCCGACACCGACCTCGGGCTGGGCCTGCTTTTCGAGTGCATTCAATCGCCCACGTTCCCCGAGGACGCGCTGGAGCGGATGCGCGAGCAGCAACTCTCCGCCATCGCCGAC
>DAINOY010000122.1:0-5537 GCA_036743735.1 Chloroflexota bacterium | reverse complement strand
AAGATCTACGAGGCGCTCAAGGACGCCGACATGATCTTCATCACTGCCGGCATGGGGGGTGGCACCGGCTCGGGTGCGGCGCCGGTGATCGCTGAGATCGCAAAGGACCTCGGCTCGCTCACCGTCGGGGTGGTCACGAAACCATTCAGCTTCGAGGGGATGCGCCGCAAGCTCGTCGCGGAGCAGTACACCGAGACGCTGAAGGAGAAGGTCGACACGCTCATCACCATCCCGAACGATCGGCTGCGCGAGGTCGTCGACAAGAAGACGAGCATCGTGGACGCCTTCCGCGTCGTCGACGACGTCCTGCGCCAGGGCGTCCAGGGCATCAGCGACCTGATCACCGTGCCGGGCCTCATCAACCTCGACTTCGCGGACGTGAAGACGATCATGCGCGACGCGGGCAGCTCGATGATGGGCATCGGCATCGGCACCGGCGAGAACCGGGCCGTCGAGGCGGCGCGGGCCGCGGTCATGAGCCCGCTCCTCGAGGTCAACATCCAGGGCGCGCGCGGCATCCTGTTCAACGTCACCGGCGGCAGCGACCTCGGCCTCTTCGAGGTCAACGAGGCGGCCGAGGTGATCAAGGAGGCAGCCGACGCCGAGGCGAACATCATCTTCGGCACGGTGATCGACGACCGGATGCGCGACGAGGTGAAGGTCACCGTCATCGCCACCGGGTTCGACGGCTCGCGCAAGCTGCCGTCCGGCCGGCGCGAGTCGACCGCCATGAAGGAGAGCCTCGACGATCGCAGCCGCGAGATCCTGGCCGAGATCGAGCGCGAGCGGCAGCAGCAGCAGGCGCTCGAGGACCAGATGCCGCAGCCGTCGCCGTTCGCGCGTGACAGCGCCGAGCCGACCGAGGTGCGGCAGTCGGAGCGCCAGCCGCTGCCGGTGCGTCCGAACCTCGACCGGCCGCAGTATGGCGAGACTGACCTCGACATTCCGAGCTTCCTCCGGCGCAAGAACGACTGACCGATGCGCGGGCATCGCCCGCGTCGATGAGGCGTCAGGACGCCGAAGCCCCGGTCCGGCGGACCGGGGCTTCGGCGTAGGATCGGCCGCGTGACGCTCCCCACCGCCGACGAGATCGCCGACCGCGCCGCGTCGCTGCGCGCCGACGTCGGCGCCGCAGCAGAGCGCGCCGGGCGCGACCCGACGGCGATCCGGATCGTGGCCGTGACGAAGACGTGGCCGGTGGAGGTCTGTGTCGCGGCGCTGGCTGCCGGATTCGTTGCGCTCGGCGAGAATCGGGTCCAGGAGGCGGAGCCCAAGGTCGCGGCGCTTCCCGGCGCCGAATGGCATCTCGTCGGACGGCTGCAGTCGAACAAGGCGCGCCGGGCCGCCAACCTCTTCGCCGCGATCCACTCGGTCGACTCGGTCGCGCTCCTCGAGCGTCTCGACGCCCTGGCGCACGACACGGGTCGCTCGCTTCGCGTCCTGCTCCAGGTCAACACCACCGACGAGCCGCAGAAGGGAGGCTTCGAACCCTCGGCACTCGCCGATCCGGCGCTCGCGGCAGCGATCGCCGGGGCGCGCCACGCGCTGCCCGTCGGACTGATGACGATCGCGCGTGCCGGGGTCGACGCGCGCGAGCCCTTCGGGATGCTGCGCCGCCTGCGCGACGATCTCGAGCAGCGAGCGGTCCGACCGCTCCCCGAGCTCTCGATGGGGATGAGCGACGACTGGCCCGCGGCCGTGGCGGAGGGCGCCACGATCCTGCGCCTCGGGACCGCCCTCTTTGGCGCGCGACCGCGCTGAGCGCAGGTCCGTATACTCGGCCGATGCCCGAGGTGTTCGCGAACTTCCTCCAGCTCCTCGTCTACGCGCTGTGGGTCCTCATCCTGGCCCGCGTGCTGCTGAGCTGGCTTTCGCCGACCGGTGGCGGAGCCCTCGCGGCGTTCGTCTACCAGGCGACCGAACCGCTCCTCGCGCCGATTCGCCGCGTCCTGCCGCCGACCGCCGGCATCGACTGGTCGCCGCTCGTGGCGATGCTGCTGATCGGCGTCATCGTTCGGCTGCTTTCGCGCTTCTGACCGGCGTTCCCCGGGGCGAATCCGACCGGAGCGGCGTTTGTCGGGGCCGCGGAGCGACGGCTATACTGCCGCTCCCGCGATGGGCGATTGGCTCAGCTGGTTAGAGCGCACGGTTCACATCCGTGAGGTCACTGGTTCGAATCCAGTATCGCCCACCATCCCCCTCATTCCGGTGTCGTAGCCATGCCCGTCGTCGACCGCCTGCGGCGCCTGCGCATCTTCGAGCCGCTCGCCGACCGGGACTTCCGGCTCCTGGCGATCGGATCGGTCATCAGCCTCGTCGGGGACGGCTTCTTCTACGTCGCCCTCGCCTGGCAGGTGTACGAGCTCTCCAACGTGCCGACCGCGCTCTCGCTCGTCGGCCTGGCCTGGACGCTGCCGCTGGTCCTCTTCGTCGTGGTCGGCGGCGTCGCCTCGGATCGTTACGACCGTCGCCGGGTGATGATCTCCGCGGACCTGCTGCGGGCCGCCACGGTCGGCGCGATCGGGGTCCTGTCGGTCACCGGCGTCCTCGAGCTGTGGCACGTCATCGGTCTCATCGCGTTCGTCGGCATCGGCGACGCGTTCTTCAATCCGGCTTCGACGGCGATCGTTCCCGACCTGCTCCCGGACGAGCGGCTCCCACAGGCGAACGCGCTGAACGGCGCGCTGCGGCCGCTGACGCTGCGGCTGGCGGGGCCGGCCCTCGCGGGCTTCATCGTTGCGGCGGTGGGTCCGGGGTGGGCCTTCGTGGCCGACGGCGCCAGCTTCCTGGCGTCCGCGGTCGCGATCGGGATGATCGCCACGCGGCGGCATCGGCTCGACCGTCCCGCATCGGGCCTGCGCCAGACATTCACCGAGGTCGGGGAGGGCTTCGCCTTCGTGCGAGCCAACCCGTGGTGCTGGGCCACGCTGCTTGCGGCGATGATGAGCCTGCTCGTCTTCTTCGGCCCGGTCGAGGTACTCCTCCCGTACATCGTGAAGAACGGCCTGAATCTCGGTCCCGAGGCGCTCGGCGCGATCTTTGCCTTCGGCGGAGTGGGCTCCGTGCTGACCGCGATCAGCCTGGGCCAGACCGGCCTGCCCCGGAAGCGGATCACGTTCATGTACGCGGCCTGGTCGATCGGCGTGGCGCTGATGGCGGTCTACGGCGTGATGACCCAGCTGTGGCAGGCGCTCGTCGTCAGCCTCGTCGTGCACGGCCTGTTCGAGCTGGGCCAGATCACCTGGACGACGCTCCTCCAGCAGCTCGTGCCCCGCGGGCTGCTGGGCCGCGTCTCGAGCCTCGACTGGATGGTCTCCACCGGTCTCGTGCCCGTCTCCTTCGCGCTCACCGGACCGATCGCCGATGCCTTCGGCATCGAGGTGACGATGGTGGCCGCCGCGCTCCTGGGCGGCGTGCTCATGGGCGCGCTGCTCTTCGTACCCGGCGTGCGTGACCCTGAACGGCGCGGGTGGACGAACCTCACCGGCGACCGCGACCTCGTCGGGGCCGACGGCTGATGGCGCAGGCACCGACCGGGAACAGCGCTGCCACCGACGAGGTCCGGCGCATGTTCGACCGGATCGCCCCGGTCTACGACGCGATGAACACGGTGATGACCGCCGGGGTGGATGCCCGATGGCGCCACGCCGCGATCGGCGCGGCGCGGCTGGAACCGGGGATGCGCGCGCTCGATGTCGCCTGCGGGACCGGGATGCTGACGCGCGCCGCCGCCGAACGCGTCGCTCCGAATGGCGAGGCGCTGGGTGTCGACATCAGCGAGGGGATGCTGGCGCGTGCTCGTCGCGCCGCCTCGCGGGATGGCGTACCGCTGGCGCGGTACACCGTGGCCGATGCGCTCGCGCTGCCGTTCGACGATGAGCGCTTCGACGCGGTGACGGTCGGATTCGGGCTGCGCAACATGCCGGACTACCGTGCTGCCCTGGCCGAGATGCGGCGGGTCGCACGACCCGGTGGGCGGGTGGTCGTCCTCGAGATCGCCGTCCCCGAACGCGGGCCGGCGCACCTCCTCTTCCGCACCTGGTTCGAGCGCATCGTTCCGCGGCTCGGTGGCGCCGTCGGCAGCGGCAGCGCGTACCGCTACCTGCCGACGAGCGTGCTCGCCTATCCGCGACCCGACGCGATCGCGGCGCTCATGCGCGAGGTGGGGCTCGCGCCTGTCCGCTGGCGTCGCCTCGTCACCGGCATGGCGACGCTCCACGTCGGACGGAGGGCCTGACGTCACGTGCGCGTCGCCATCGTCGCCGAGTCGTATCTGCCCTACGTCTCGGGCGTCACGGTCTCGACCGAGACGCTGGCCCGCGGCCTCGGGGCACGCGGCCACGAGGTGCTCCTCGTCGCCCCGCGGCCGGCGCGCGGCGAGTCGCCGGGCACGCAGGGAGCGACGGGTCCGGAGCCGCGCTACGCATGGCTGCCGTCGTATCAGCTCCCCGTCCGCGCTCCGCGGGGCTACCGTATGCCGCTCCCGCTGCCAGGGCGCGCCGTCGAGCGAGCGGTCCGCTTCCGGCCGCAGATCGTGCACGTCCAGGCCCCATTCGTCGCCGGCTGGCTCGGCCATCGCATTGCGCGGCGCAGCCGCGCTCGGCTCGTCTTCACGCACCACACCCGCTTCAGCCAGTACCGGCATTACCTCGGCCCGGCCGGGCGTCCGGCTGACCTGCTCGTCAGGCGCTACCTGCGTCGTTTCTGGGCGGCCTGCGACGCGGTCGTGGCCCCGGCCGCGGACCTGGCTCAGGAGATCGAGGCCGGCCTGCCGCGTGACAGCCGCACGCTGGTGCGGGTGATCCCGACCGGGATCGACGTCGCGGCCATCCGCGCCACGCCGCCGCTCGACCCACGGCCAGGCGCCGGCTGGCCCGCCGAGACGGTCGTCGCCACGATCCTCGGCCGGCTGGCGCAGGAGAAGAGCGTCGACGTCGTGATCGACGCGGTCGCGCTGGCCGCGCGCAGCGTGCCGTCGCTCCGGCTGTCGATCGTCGGGGATGGGCCCGCGCGGCGGGAGCTCGAGGAGCGAGCCCGAGCGCTCCTGGGCGAGCGCGCATGGTTCGCCGGCGCGCGTCCGCGCCCCGAGGCGCTCGCCCTGGTCCGCGGCGCAGACCTGTTCTGCTTCGCCTCGCGCACCGAGACGCAGGGGCTCGTCCTGGCGGAAGCGCTGGCGTGCGGCCTGCCGACCGTCGCCCTCGAGGGGCCGGGAGTGCGCGACTCGGTGCGTGATGCGATCGACGGCATCGTCGTCGAGCGCGGCGCCGATCCGGCCGCGTCGCTCGCGCGGGCGACGGCGCTGCTCGCGAGAGACGTGTCACGTCGGCGCGCCCTGGCGGCCGAGGCGGCAGCGGGCGCCGCGCGCTTCGACGTCGCCGCGCGCCTCGCGGAGGTCGAGGCACTCTACCGAGAGCTCGTCGTCGCCGGGTGACCCCCGGCGCCGCCGCCGCGACGCGAGGAGGCGCCGATGCCCCGCGAGGAGGCGCCCATGTCCCGACGCCGCGCGCGGTCACGAAGCCTTGCAGAGGCGGGGGCGC
>DAINOY010000121.1:0-5620 GCA_036743735.1 Chloroflexota bacterium | reverse complement strand
CTTCGCGCGATGCCATGCCGCAGCGCTGTGGTGGCTGCCGGCCAATGTCCACCGACTCGCCGTACGTGCTCGGCGGCGCATCGAACGGCCAGTCGACGGCTTCGAGATCCGGGCCATTCCCTTGTCCGAACTCCTCGGACACGAGCACGAGATAGCTGTTGGACACGTACGGTGCCGAAGCAGCATCGGACCAATCATCGGGGCCAAGCCATGCCTCGGGCGATCGCAGCTGCTGCGCGAATGCATCCAGCTCGTGTCGTTCCGGAGCCGGCTCCCAGTACGCGGCCTCTTCCTCGTCCCCGAACCACATCGTCGAGGTGACCGAGACATCGGTTGCACCATCCTGGTGATCGAAGGTGAACGCGCACGCCCCGTGGGGCGGGCCTTCGGTGACTCCTTCTCGAAGCCGCGGCCGGTAGTCGCCAGCGTGATCGAGCAGTCCGGTGGCGGCGATGCGAGCGCGGATGGTCTCCAGGCCGGCTGAGGAGAGTTGGCGGGTTCGCCACTGGTACGTGGCGGGACCGTTCTCCTGCCAGATCAGCCGACCGTCCTCGAGGATCACCGTCGTCGGCAGCAGCACGGGTGGCGTGACGTCGCAGGCTTGGGTGAATGCGAGCAGGACATCGTCGCTGCCCGCGGCCGGCGAGTTCGTCGGTCCCGGCGACGGTGTCCCTGACGGTTCGGCGGTTGGCGATGGGCTCGGGCTCGACACGACCGTCGGTATAGCCGATGGAGAAGGCGTCGAGGTCGCCTGACCGACGCCCGATGTCATCAGTTGCCCGGCTCCGAAGCCGACCGCGACGGCGAGTGCGAGGAGCACGACCGCCCCCGCGATTTTCAGCGGCAGCGAGAAGCCCAGCCGACCGCGCGATCGCTGCGGGAGCGACGACGTCCGTGCCAGGACGTCGTCGACGAGGCTGCGCGGCGCTGATACCGGCGTCGCATCGCCCATCCAGCGCTCCACGCGTCGATCCAGGTCGTCAGACGGGTTCATGCCGCGCCTCCGGTCGTTCGGGCCAGTCGCTCATCGGTCTCGAGTGCCGCGCGCATGGCGCGACGCGCATGGTGCAGGCGTGACTTGGCCGTTCCGAGCGGGACGCCGAGGGCGTCGGCGATCTCGGGCAGCGGCAGGCCAACGTGGTGGTGGAGGACCAGTGCAGCTCGGTGCTGAGCCGAGAGACGCGCGAACGCTCGCTCGAGCTGATCGCGGTCCGCGACCTGCGTGGTCGCGTCACGCACCGGCCGGTCGTGCTCGGGGAGGAGCGTGACCGTCGGACGTCTGCGACGTCGCCGTGCTTCGTCGATGCAGGCGTGCACGGTCAGGCGCCGGACCCAGGCGTCCCAGCGCGACCGGTCCTTCAGCGTCGGAAGATCACGCCACGCTCGAACGAGAGCGTCCTGGACCGCATCTTCGGCCATGGCGCGATCGCGCAGGATCAGGGTCGCCGTGCCATACAGCCGATCGGCCGATTGCTCGGCCAGCAGCCCGAAGGCCCGATGGTCGCCCGATGCCGCAGCATCGACGATCGCGGCCTGGTTCACTCGCATCCTCCCGGTTCTTCGCCAGCGATCTCGCGTGGCTCAAAGGGTATGGCGTCCAGGCGAGCGGATCGGTTCATTCCGGCCAGGCAAGACCCGCGGGGATATGCGGATATCCGAGGTGCTCCCTGGCGGTGGCATCGGTCGTGCGTAGGCAGGCTGGATATGCGTGATTCGACCGATTTTCCGCCGATCGACGATCCCGGGACGACCGGCGGCGGGGCACCAGAGCCGCGGCGCACACCGCCCGGCGACACGGCGGACAATACCGGTGGTGCGGGCGAGCCCGAGGCTGCCGAGCTCGACCTGCCGGGGCCGGACGACCCCGTGGCCTGGAGCTACATCGAGCCTGACACCGAGGTCTTCGGGAGCGACGGCGAGTCGCTCGGTCGTGTCAAAGCCATGCTCGGCACCGAAGCGGAGGGGATCTTCCACGGCATTGCGCTCGACCCGCCCGGCTTCGGCGCCGCGCGTGTGATCCCTGCCGATGCGGTTCGCAGCCTGACGCCGTCCAGGGTCGAGGTCGCGCTGACCCGCGACGATATCGACACACTGGAGCGTCACGAGTCGCGCGACGCCGAGTAGTTCGGGCGCACCGGGGACCGCGACGCGACCGGCGCTACCATCGACCGTGATGGAACCCGAACCGCCGCGCGTCGACCGCCTCTGGCCGGATCCGAGCTTTGGCCTCGAGATCGACGACGCGTTCGCCGACCTGGACCTGCCACGTCCACCGATCGACCGGCCGCGGATCTCGATCAACATGGTGACGAGCGTGGACGGCCGCGCCCAGCTTCATGGCTCCGCGGAGGGACTCGGCTCGCGGGCCGATCGGCGCCTGATGCGCCTGCTGCGGGCCGGGCACGACGCGGTGGCGAGCGGCGCGGGGACGATGCGTGCGACGGGCGTCTTCCTGCGCGTACCGGACGACATCGCGCTGCGCCGGACGATGCGCGGCCGAACGCCGCAGCCGGTGGGGATCGTCGTTGCCGGGACTGGCGAACTGCCGCTCGGTGGGAAGTGGTTCCGCGGCGACGAGCCGCGGATCCTCATCGTGGGCAGCATTTCACCGTACGCCGCGCAGCCGGAGCTGATTCCATCGGGCACCGATCTCCTCGTGGCGCCATCCCCGTTGCCGGATCCCGACTGGATCGTGGACGAGCTCCACGAGCGCGGCATCCGCAGCGTGCTGCTCGAGGGCGGGCCACGGATCAACGCCGCGTTCCTGAGCCGCGGGCTGCTCGACGAGGTGTTCTGGACGATTGGGCCGAAGCTCGTCGCGAATGAGGGCCTGCCGATGATCACGCGCCTCCCGCGTTCCGCTTCCGACGACGATGACGAGCCGATCGGCGGCGAGCTGGTCAGCGTCCATCGGCACGGCGACGAGCTCTTCGTGCGGTATCGGTTCGGCTAGCATCGGCCCGTGAGCGAGCTGAACCTCGGGCGCATCGGCGCCTGGAGCCACCTGGACGGTCGCGCTGCCGGTGAAGCGGCGGCGTTCGCACGCCGGGTCGAGGAGCTCGGCTACGGAACGCTTTGGGTCCCGGAAACGGTGGGCCGTGAGCCGTTCGTCTCGTTGGCGCTGCTGGCCGCTGCGACAAGCGGCCTGAAGCTGGGCACGAGCATCGCCTCGATCTGGGCGCGCGACGCGCAGGCGGCCCGGATGTCGGCGCTGACGCTGGCCGAGGCGACCGGCGGACGCTTCATCCTTGGCCTCGGCGTCTCGCATCCGCACCTCGCCCAGCGCCTTCGCGGCCACCATTACGAGAAGCCGCTGACCCGCATGCGCGAGTACCTGGCCGCCTATCGATCAGCGATCTGGAAAGGACCGATGGCGCCGGAGCCGCCGATCCTGCTCGCCGCGCTGCGTCCTCGCATGCTCGAGCTTGCCGTCACCGAGGCGAACGGCGCCTATCCGTACCTCGTCACGCCGGCACGCGTGGCCGAGATGCGGGCGATCATGGACGCGGCGGCACCCGGCGGGACGCTGGCGGTCACCATGGCGGCTGTCCTCGAGACCGATGCCTCCGCCGCGCGGGCCGCCGCGCGCGCCTACCTCGCCGACTACCTGCGCACGCCGAACTACCAGGCCAGCTGGTCCCTCCAGGGTTTCGACGCCGCGGACTGGGAGAAGCCGGGGAGTGACCGGCTGGTCGACGAGATGATCGCGTGGGGCGACGTCGCCACCCTTCGGGAGCGCATCGCGGCATTCCATGCCGCCGGCGCGGATCACGTGGCGATCATTCCCCTCGCCCCCGACGGCGTCGACGAGCACCTGCCGGTCCTCGAGGCGCTCGCCGGGTGAGGGTCGGCGCCCTGGGCGCGCTGCTGGTCCTCGCGCTCGCGGGCTGCTCCGCCGTCCCGGACGCGCCGTTCGCCTCGATCGCGGAGCCGCCAACGGCAAGCGCCATCGCGACGCCAACGGCGACAGCGACGCCGACGCCGCCACCGACGCCAGCACCAGCCGCGCCCCCGCCGACAGCCACGCCGTCACCGGTCGCCGCGGCGCTCGTCGCCGATCCGTGCGTCGACCGGGACCTGCCGGCGCCGTCGGCATCCGACCGGGCGCTGACGATCCTGGACCGCACCTATGCCCTCGACCCGCTCTCCACGCCGCCTGACCTGATGCCGATCGGCGAGGCCGGCTTCGCCGGGGATCACCTCGTCAGCGCCGCGGTGGTAGCGGATCTCGGCGCGCTCTACCGCGACGCGCAGGCAGCGGGCCTGTCGCTCCTCGTCGATTCGGCATATCGGTCCTACGACCAGCAGGCGCTGACCTTCGACCACTGGGTCGCGCAGCAGGGGTACGAGGCGGCACTGCTTCGGACTGCGCGGCCAGGGCATTCGGAGCACCAGCTCGGAACGGCGATCGACTTCAGCTCGCCGGGCTGGACCGGGCGCTTCGGGGACTGGGCATCGGAGACGGCCGAGGGCGCCTGGCTCCACGAGCACGCATGGGAGTACGGCTTCGTGCTCAGCTATCCGTGGGCCGCGGATTCGATGACGTGCTTCGGCTACGAGCCGTGGCACTACCGCTGGATCGGCCGCGGGCCGGCGGCGGAGCAGCACACGTCCGACGAGGTGCTGCGGACGTTCCTCGAGCGCTACCTCATTGCGCCGAGCTGAGACATGATCGGCGACAGCGTCGGCCGCGTCGCGGTGCGTCGCGCTGCGTCGCCTCGCGCTGCGAGTGTGCATCGGGTGCAAAGATCGGCCAAGCAGGCGACACCGGTGGCGCGGGGACGACGCGTTTGTGCGCCTGACGCACGAAACGGTCAAGCAGGCGACACCGGTGGCACGGGGACGACGCGTTTGTGCGCCTGACGCACGAAACCGCCAAGCGGCGGGCGTCTCGTTGGCCGATCTGTGCATCGGGCGCACATCTGGGGCCGAACCCTGCCGCTGGCTGGCCGATCTGTGCATCGGGCGCACATCTGGGGCCGAACCCTGCCGCTGGCTGGCCGATCTGTGCATCGGGCGCACTTCTGGGGCCGAACAGCCACCAACCCGGCCTCAGCGAGCGACTGACACCCGCTCCTTGCCGCCCCGGGGGCCGATTGGCCCGGGTCAGATGGCCCCCTCGATGATGACCCTGGACCCTGTGGACGTTCCTCGCCGGGATAAATGCTGAGTCTCGTACTAAGCCTAATCCTCGCGACGGGGCTTGCCTCGATCGCGGAACAGCATCGAGGAACGCTCTTCCATGAACCTTCCACGGCCCCTCGTCCTCTTCCTCACCGCGTGCGGCGGGGCAGCGCTCTTCGCCGCGCCACTCCTGCTGACGGCCATCGCCATCGGCGGTGCGTCGCCGAACAACGTTTCGGCGGCGCCGTCCAATCCGCCCGCAACCGCGAGCGAGGCACCGGCCAGCGACGAGATCGTCGGTGAGCTCACCTTCCACGCCTTCGACCTGGGCTTCGATCCGGCGATGCCGGAGGTCGACGCTCCCGGCCGCTACAGCGTCACGTTCATCAACGACGGCGCGATCCTTCACGACATCACCTTCGCCGATGGCACGGTCATCGCCGCCGAAGCGGGCCAGACCGCGACCGGCGAGGTGGTCGTTCCGGCTGACGGGATC
>DAINOY010000120.1:0-5634 GCA_036743735.1 Chloroflexota bacterium | reverse complement strand
CAGCAGGCGCTGCTGAAGATCCTGGAGGGCACCGTCGCCAACGTGCCGCCACAGGGCGGGCGGAAGCATCCGCACCAGGACTTCATCCAGATCGACACGACGAACATCCTGTTCATCTGCGGTGGCGCCTTCGAGGGGCTCGAGTCGATCGTCGAGGAGCGGGTCGGGAAGCGGGGGATCGGCTTCGGTTCTGAGGCGCAGCGTCCGCGCGAGGAGCGCCGGCGGCTCATGGAGAAGCTGATGCCGGAGGATCTGCTGAAGTACGGCCTGATCCCCGAGTTCGTCGGCCGGCTGCCTGTCGTCGTCAGCCTCGCCGCGTTGGCCAAGCAGGACCTCATGCGTGTCCTCACCGAGCCTCGCAACGCGGTGACGCGCCAGTTCAGCAAGTTCCTGAGCCTCGACAAGGTCGAGCTCGTCTTCACGCCCGATGCGCTGGAGGCCACCGCGGGCCTCGCGCTCGAGCGCAAGACCGGAGCTCGCGCGCTGCGCACGATCGTCGAGGAGGCGCTGCTCGACGTGATGTACGACATCCCCGAACGGACCGATGTGAAGAAGGTCGTCATCACCGGCGAGACGATCGAGCATGGTCAGCCACCGATGCTGCTGACCGAAACCGAGGACGAGCCGCGTCGGCGCGGCTCCCGCGAGCGCGCCGAAGAATCCGCCTGAGCCGGACTCGGGTCGCGTAGTGCGGTGAGCCGAGGTGAGCCGCGGTACGGGCGCTGCGGGCTGTCGGGCTGAGGCGAGCCGCGCCGAACGTTTCTTGCGAATACCAGCCTGGCTGGTGGTAAGCAGAACCAGCGACGCTTCGGCCTGGCTCAGCAGCCTACGGGTCGCTCGGCCAAGCGTGGCGCAGCGCTCTCGACGCTCAGATCGCCCATCGGCTTCCGCATATCACCAGCTGTGCTGGTAACGGGCAGAAGCGCCCCCTGCGCCGCACTCGCCCCGAGCGAGCGCCCCTGCGCCGCACTCGCCCCGGGCCGGCGCCGCCTGCTGACGCTGGGCGACTAGCCCCGGAGCGAGATCTCGGCGTCTGCCAGCGCCGCGAGCGCACGGCGCCGGAACTCCCCGGCGACCGCCCACTGCTCGGCGGCCCGGACCATGCCGAGCACCTTGTACGTGACCGCCGATTCGCCGATCGCCTCGATTCGCAGGACCGCGGGTGCCTCGAGGATGCGGTCGCTCCACTCCGGATCGGCCGCCATGGTCGCCCCGATCTCGTCGAGGATGGCCGATGCGCGGTCGAGGTCCGCGTCACGCGCCACGGCGACGTCGAGGTTCACGCGCGCCCACACACGAGTCAGGTTCGACGCCACGGTGATCTGTCCGTTCGGGACGTGATGAACGATGCCGTCGAGGTCGCGGACGACCGTTCGCCGCAGGCCGAAGTCCTCGACAACGCCCTCCGCACCCGCCACGCGCACGATGTCCCCGCGGCTGAACTGGTTCTCGGCCAGGATGAACACCCCGGCCACGAGGTCGCGGACGAAGGTCTGCGTCCCCAGGCTGATCGCGATGCCGGCCACCCCCAGGCCGGCGATCGCCGGCCCGATGTCGATGCCGACCTGCGACAGGCCCATCAGCACGACGACGACGAGGATCAGCACGCCGGCCACGCTCACGACCAGGTGCGCGATCGTCTCCACGCGCTTCACGCGTTCCGGGCCGCTCATGGCCGATGCTGGATCCGCTGGCCCCGGCGTCGCGAGGATCCGGGCACTCACGATGTGAACGGCCCGCCGGATGACGAAGAAGGCGATCAGCCCGAGCAGCGCCGTCACGATGATGGCGAGCGCGGTGGCGACAGCCGGAGTGACGATCATCGCGGGGATGGTAACAACGCGCAGAGGGGGTACGAGTGGTGTCACCGGGTGGTACGTTGGTGCCCTCAGGTTTGCGGCCCCGGCTGCGTAGGATGACGGCGCCCCCGATGGAAATCGGGCGCACGAAGGTGCGGCGTCGCTGCTTCGCTGCACACCAGGAAGGTAGATCGAGCACAGATGACGTCCAGCTCCCGTCGCTCCGGCTTTCGCCTCCCGTGGACGGCTGAAGAGACCGATGGAGACGGCGCCGTCTCGACGGCGAGCGCCGATGCGACATCGGCAGCTGCCGAATCGCCTGCATCAGCTGTCAAGCACAGCGACGCACCGACCGCCACCAGCCAGTCCACGGCGACGGCGGAGACCAAGGATGAACCGATGACCGCCGCCGACGAGTCCACGCAGCCATCCGCCGAGCCAGCCAGCACGAGCGCAGGCCAGGCCGATGCGCGCGCGGCACGGGAGCCTGCGGGCGGCGACAACCCGTTCCTGCGCAACCTCGTCGACGCCATGCGCCACGTCGCGGAAGAGACGCGCGCCAAGAGCGTCGTCGACCTGCATGAGCGCATCGAGCAGCGTGTCGCCGAGCTGCGCACGGCGAGCGAGGAGCGTGGCAGCGCGATGCGCAAGCTCGCCGACGACGAGGTCGCGGCGGTTGCCACCTGGGAGCGCACTGAGGTCGAGCGTATCGAAGCCGAGGCCAAGCGGCGCTCAGAGGAGCGTCGCGCGCGCCTCGAGACTGAGCTCGCCGACGACGCCCGCCGAACCGAGCAGGAGATCGAGGAGACGAAGCGTCGGGCGCGCGCCTACGAGAGCGAGCTCGATTCGTTCCTGGCACAGCTCGGCGAGATTCGTGATCCCGCCGAATTCGTGAGCGCGGCCCAGCGCATGCCGCCCCCGCCGCTCGGCGGCGACACGGCGCCGAGCGCGGCATCGACCGCGGAGAGCGCTCCATCGCCGGCCGCCGCGACGCAGGCAGAGCCAACGACGGCAACGCGGGGGGAGCCGGCAGCGGTCCAGGCCCGGCAGCCGACTCAGCCCGAGCCGGCCGATGAGGCCGCGACCACGGTCGCAACGCCAGCCGTCAACGAGAGCGCGGCAACGCCTGCGCCCGAGGCCCAGGTCAGTGCGCCGGAGGCCATGGTCGCTGCACCGGAGAGCGACGCTGCCGAAGCCGTGAAGCCGGCTGCAGCCACGCCGGCTGCGCCGGCCGAGCCCGGCGCGGAGACCGCAACCTCGGTGATCGTGAAGGGCCTCGGCTCGTTCGGCGCCATCACGAGCTTCAAGCAGAGCCTCGAGCGCGCCGGCGGCGTGCGGACCGTGGCGCTCAGTCTCGGGCCGACCGGCGAGTTCGTGTACCGCGCCACGCACAGCGCCGAGACCGATCTCGCCGCCGTGATCGGGACCATCGAGGAGGGCTCGACGGTCGAGCGGCAGCCTGACGGCAGCCTGCGCGTCACCGTCGGTCGCTCGCGCTAGGGTTCAACGGGCCCTGCCCGACGGGAGCCGCGCGCCGGGATCGCCGCAACCGCGTGCTAGACTCGGCCGGCGGCGATGACCGCGAGGAGTAGTCCGACTCGGCCCACGAGAGAGGCGCGCCACGGCTGGAAGCGCGCCGGGTGACGGCCGGACGAAGGTCGCGCGCGAGCCGAACGGGAGGCGCCCGATAACGCGGCACACGAGGGCGCTGCCACGGGCTGTGGCCAGGCGGCGCCAAACGAAGGTGGTACCACGACACGCCCGTTCGTCCTTCGACGAGCGGGCGTTTGCTGTGCCAGAGGAGGCGGACGACGATGACGACGCGACGGGAGCTCCCCTCCCGCTACGACCCCGCCGCGGTCGAGGCTGTGATCTACGAGCGCTGGATGGCAGCCGATGCATTCCGCCCGGCCGATGACCCGCCACCCGGCGCCGCGCCCTTCGTGATCATCCAGCCACCGCCAAACGTGACCGGCGCCCTGCACCTGGGCCATGCGTTGACGGCCTTCGTCGAGGACATCCTCATCCGCTTTCACCGCATGCGCGGTGACGATACGTTGTGGCTGCCGGGCGTCGATCACGCCTCCATCGCCGCGCAGTTCGTCCTGGATCGCCTCCTCGCCGCCGAGGGCGAGTCGCGGCTCTCACTGGGCCGCGAGCGCTACCTGGAGCGCATGTGGCAGTTCATGGATGAGACGCGGGATGTCATCGGTACCCAGCATCGCCGCCTGGGCGCGAGCCTCGACTGGTCGCGCCTCCGGTTCACCATGGACGAGCGCAGCGCGCGCGCCGTGCGCGTCGCGTTCAAGCGCCTGTGGGACGCCGGCCTCGCCTATCGCGGTGAGGCGCTCGTGAACTGGTGCCCCGGCTGCCGCACCACGATCAGCGACCTGGAGAACATCAAGCACGACGAGACCGGAACACTGTGGAGCATCCGGTATCACCTCGTCGGGGCAGACGGCGGGCCGGACCCCGACGCCTGGGTCACGGTCGCCACGACCCGCCCAGAGACGATCTTCGGCGATACCGCGGTCGCGGTGCACCCCGACGACGATCGGTACCGCGAGCTGGTCGGCCGAGAAGCCGTGCTCCCGTTCCTGGGTCGCCGGCTGCCGATCATCGCCGACGAGCACGTCGACCCGGCCTTCGGCACGGGGGCCGTGAAGATCACGCCGGCACACGATTTCGACGACTACGAGGTCGGCAAGCGCCACGGCCTGCCGATGATCACCATGCTCGACGAGGGCGCCAGCCTCACCGATACGGCCGGTGAGTTCGCCGGACTCGACCGGTCCGATGCCCGCGAACGGATCGTGGCGCGCCTGGCCGAGCTCGGTGACCTCGAGGCGGAGCAGCCGCACGAGATGGTCATCGGGCGCTGCGATCGGTCCAGTGACGTCGTCGAGCCACGCCTCTCCGTCCAGTGGTTCGTCGACGTCAAGCCGTTGGCGGAGCGCGCGCTGGCAAGCGTTCGGGAGGGGCGGACGACGATCATCCCGGGGCACTTCGAGAAGGTCTACGCGCATTGGATGGAGAACATCCACGAATGGGCGGTCGGGCGGCAGCTGTGGTGGGGGCATCGCATCCCGGCCTGGTACTGCCCGGAAGGCCACATCACGGTGACCGATGCCGAGTCCGGCCCGGACGCCTGCACCACCTGCGGTCGCCCGGCCGCGGAGCTCACCCAGGAGACCGACATCTTCGACACCTGGTTCTCGAGTGGCCTCTGGCCCTTCTCGACGCTCGGCTGGCCAGAGTCGACACCCGACCTCGCCCGGTTCTATCCGACCCAGGTCATGGAGACCGCCTACGAGATCCTCTTCTTCTGGGTGGCCCGGATGATGATGCTGGGCCTCTTCCTGACCGATACCGAGCCCTTCCACACCGTCTACCTGCACGGGATCGTGCGCGACCCGTACGGCCGAAAGATGAGCAAGACGAAGGGCAACGTCGTCGATCCGCTGGAGATCATCGGCGAGATCGGCGCCGACGCACTGCGCGTCGCGCTCATCTCCGGGAACGCGCCCGGCGTCGACCAGCGACTGACCCCCTCGAAGGTGACCGGCGGGCGCAACTTCACGAACAAGATGTGGAACGCGGCGAGATTCGTGCTCGGCGCCCGGCCGGCCGACCTGGCGGATCCGACGGCCGAGGGAGGCTTCGCGGAACGCTGGATCCGATCGCGCCTGGCTGACACGACCGAGCGCGCGACGCGGGCGCTCGAGGCACTCGACCTGGCCGGGTATGCGGCCGTCGTCCACGAGTTCGCGTGGAACGACTACTGCGACTGGTTCCTCGAGCTGGCGAAGGTCGACCTGCGCCGCGAGGACGCGAC
>DAINOY010000119.1:0-5637 GCA_036743735.1 Chloroflexota bacterium | reverse complement strand
GACGGCCCCGAGCGCGCCGCCAAGGTCGCCGCCACCGCGATGATCTCGTTGGCAGGATCTCCGCTGCGCAGGTGCGGCGTTGCCGTGATGCCGACCTCCGCAAGGCTGGCCACCATCTCGTCCAGCGCGGTCTGTGTCCGCTCCTTCACCTCGCGCTCCATGCGGGCCAGCCGATCGTCGCCGAGCGTCGAGATCCCCACGAGCGCCTGGAAGAGCAGGCTGTCCGGGACGGCGACGGCCACGACGTGGGCGTTCGTCGCGCCGATGAGCCCCCAGGCCGCCAGCTGAGCCGGGATCGCGCGGGCGGTCGGTGATCCGTCGGTCGCGATCTCGACGCTCGAGAGGGTCGTGCGCCGCGCGACGAGGACCGAGCAGTGCGCGCGATCCGCGACCTCGGCGGCAACCGACCCGAGCAGGAGCGTCGGAAGGCGGCCCCTGCCGCGCGACCCGATGACGATGAGATCGGCGCTCACCGCTCGTGCCTGTGCCAGGATCGCGTCCGCCGCCCGTTGGCCCACGACGTGGAGCTGCGTGGAGATGCCCCGCTCCCGGATCGGGGCCTCGAGCGCCTGCAGCTCGTCGGTGAGCTGGTCACGCGTCGCGTCTTCGATATCGCCGATCCAGTCCATGGTCGAGCCCACGCCACCCGTCCAGTCGATCGGCGTGGTGTAGGCGGAGAGGAGGTGAATGGTGCTGCCCGCCGGCCAGGGCAACGCCGCGACGAGGTCGCGGGCCACGACCGACGAGGGCGATCCGTCGAGCGCGAGGACGACGGTCATCGGGGCGGGGGTGGACACGGGCTACCTCCAGTCGCTCATCGGCCGGGGTGAACGGCGTTTGCTGACAGCCTAGCCGTCGTCGTCCTTGCTCGCCTCGGCCTGCTTGAGCGCCCGCTCGTGCTCGCCCTGCGCCGCGCGCTCCTTCTCGAGCCGCTCCTCGTGCCGTCGGATGATCGCCTGGCAGGCCTCATCGACGTCATCGGTCAGGACCACGAGGTCAAGATCCTCGGGACTGACCTTCTCCTCGTAGAGCGGCTTGGAGCGGATCCAGTCGATCATGCCCTGCCAGTACTCGCGGCCGTAGAGGACCACCGGGAAATGCTCGACCTTGCCGGTCTGGATGAGGGTCAGCGACTCGAACAGCTCGTCGAGCGTACCGAACCCTCCGGGAAAGATGACGAAGGCCTCCGCGTACTTCACGAACATCACCTTGCGGACGAAGAAGTAGCGGAACTCCATCCCCAGGTCGACGTACTCGTTGAGCCCCTGCTCGAAGGGCAGCTCGATGTTGCAGCCGATGGAGAGGCCGCCGGCCTCCTTCGCGCCGCGGTTGGCCGCCTCCATGATCCCGGGGCCGCCGCCGGTGATGATCGCGAAGCCGCCCTCGCGGACGAGGGCGGCCGCCAGGCGTCGCGCGGCCGCGTAGTAGCGATTCCGGCGCCCTACGCGGGCCGAGCCGAAGATCGTCACCGCCGGCCCTACCGCGGCCAGCGCGTCGAAGCCTTCGACGAACTCGCCCATGATCCGCAGCGTCCGCCAGGTATCGGTCTCCTGGAAGGCGAACTCCGGACCGCTCGGCGGCTTGAGGAGCTGCTGGTCCTCCGTGCGGCGCTGGATGTGCTGGCTTCCCCGCACGACGACCGCTCCGCGGCGGTGCTCTGGCTGGCGTTTGCGTGGCATCGGGCCCTCGCGAATGCAGGTTGCGGACCGGTCGGGCTTCTCGACAGGTCCGGAGGCCGGTGGTAAGGTCGCCACTCGTCTGTGTGCCAGGCGGCCCGCGACAGCTCTTCAGCCGATGTCGCGGCACGCCGGCTCGCGCGATGCATCTGCGCGCACAGCCGATGGAGCACCTACCTCGAGGATTCTATTGCCGGATCTGCTGCGGCGCGTCGCCGCACTGACCCTCGTGAGCGCGGTCGGCATCGTGCTGCTTGCACCGATGACGCTCGCCACCGAGACCCCCGACGCCCCTGAAACGCAGGCGTTGATCGATGCCGCCCAGGCACCGACCGTCATCGCCGCGCGTGGCTCGCTCTCCCAGCGCGATGCCATCTCTCCCGCCCTGACCACCCCGGCCGACCCGGGCAGCGTGCCGCCCGAGGATCTCGACGCCGGCACCCTCCCGGCGCCCCGCAGCGCACCGATGGAGGCGACGCTCTTCTCGGTCGCCACGCCACGTGGCGCTCCGTCAACCCCCGCCGCGCCCGCGCCGAGCTCCGGGCCGTTCGTCGTGGACGAGGCGACCTGGGACCGCCTCGCGCAGTGCGAGTCGAGCGGCAACTGGGCGATCAACACCGGGAATGGCTACTACGGTGGCCTGCAGTTCGACCTCGGGACCTGGGCCGCGTACGGTGGCACCGCGTTCGCCGAGCGGCCGGACCTCGCGACGCGCGAGCAGCAGATCACGGTGGCCGAGGCGCTTTACGCCAAGCGCGGCTTCCAGCCGTGGCCGGCCTGCCGGGTCAAGCTCGGGTTGCCGTAGGCGAACTCCCCGAGACCATAGGCCGACGAGGCCGGCCCGCGCCGGCCGTGGACCACGGCGTCCGCTGATTCACCTGGGCGAATCAGATCGCGCAGCTGGCGCCTGGGCGGCGGGCTGCGATGCACCCAGGTGAATCAAGGCGAACCGGTGGCCCTCGAAGTGCGCGACTCGATGCGCCCAGTTGAATCACAGGCCCGTTGATCAGCACGTGATCAGCAGCGGCTGTCCGCGCTCGAAGCGAGGGGCGCATGAAGGAGCGCCACGCGGTCTGAGGCGGCTGGCGCTCGGCCACTGCCTCGCGCATGCGCACCCCGCGGAAGCGCCTGACAATCGCGTACTCGGTGCAGCAATCGGTGGATCTTCCGGGCGGAGGAGTAGGATCAACCGATGATGCAGCCGGTCGGGATCGGGCACGTGGTGCTGAAGGTGCGCGATCTCGATCGCTCGCTGGCGTTCTACCGCGACCTGCTCGGGTTCCGAGTCTCGGGTCAGATGAGCAACGTGATGATCTTCCTCACCGCCACCGGCGAGAACCATCACGACCTCGCCCTGCTGCGGGTCGGGGACGAAGCGCCCACGCCGCTCGCCACCGCCGTCGGGCTGTATCACGTGGCGATCGAGCTGCCGGACTGGTCGGCCGTGAAGGCGGCGCACGCGGTCCTGGCCGAGCGCGGCCTGCTGCGCGGGACGGCGGATCACGGCGTGACGCGCTCCCTGTACACGGCGGATCCCGATGGCAACGAGATCGAGCTCTTCTGCGACGCGCCGCGCTCCGAGTGGGAGGGCCGGGTGGACGAGGCCATGACGGTGAAGCCGCTGCGTCTCGACTGAGGCCTCGAAGGGTCCGTGCGCGCTGCCGTGCGTCGCGCTGGTTCCTGGTGACTTGGCCAAATGCTCGTGCACAGCGGCACGGCCATTGCTCAACGAGCGAGCGTGCCATTCCTTCCGCTCGTCCTGCTGCTGGCGTGGCAGGCGCTGTCGCGCTCTGCGTCATTCGCGCTGGGTTGGGCCACGGCGCTCTACCTGGGCCAGATCCCCGGCAACAAGGGGCGCGTGCTGTCGGTGATCGCGCTGATCTCGACCGGCTGGGTCCTGCTGACCGTCGGATTCGGGCTGCCGCTCGTCGTCGGTGCAGCCCTCGACGCGCTCGGGATCGTCGAGCGCAACTTCACCGTCGATCGGCTGGTGGTGCTGGCGCTGGCGGCGGCCATCGTGGGTGGTCCGCCGCTGGTCGCCGCGATCGCCGAGATCGCGGGCTTTGAGGAGGAGCGCAGCTTCGCCCGCTGGCTGCGGCGTGTTCCTGTCAGCTACCCGGTCGCTGCGTCGCTGGGCCTGGCGGTGCTCGAGATGGTCTGCATCACGCCGGTCCTCCTCTTCCTGAGGTTTCGTCGCAAGCAGCGATTGCTCACCGTCCCTCTCGTCCTCCAGCGTGGTGACGCGACGGACGCCCTGGTCGATGCCATCTCGGATGCGCTGCGCCGCATCGGCATCGACCACGTCGAGCGCCAGGAGCTGAACGGTGCGCTGAGCTGGCCGCTTCGCACGATGGGCTTTGCCGCGCGGAACCTGCTGGGCAGCGTCGTGCACGGGGACCCCATGCGCCTGCGGGCCGACGGCGTCGAGCTGTTCGCCTACGCCACCAATGTGTCAGTGCTTGGCCCCGAAGATCGGGTCTACCCGATTCGGGCCGCGATCAGCAAGCGGCTCGGCGTGGCCGACGCCTTCCTGACCTGGACCGATGCGTCCCAGCAGCTGGAGGAGCGCCTGAGCGACCTGGCATCGGAGACCGATGTCTCGCATGCCGAGATCGTTCCACTGCTCGAGGCCGTGCAGCAGGAGATCGACGAGGCCTCGATCGCGCTCGACGAGTGGAATCTCCTCTACCGGCGGCGGCTCCAGGTGGAGCGCGACGTCCTCGAGGGCGAGGCGCGCTGAACCACTGGCGCTAGCCTTTCCGCATGAGACGGGCTCGATGGCTGCGACGGGTGGGCATCGGGCTGATCGTGGTCCTGGGGCTGCTGCTCGCGTGGGAGCCGTCGCGCGTGGCGATGCAGACGCTCGTCCTGGTTCCGTCGCTGCTCGACGCCGGGCCGCAGCCGCTCCGCCTCTTCTCCCGGACGCCGCTGCGCTCGACGGTGCCGTATCGCGAGGGAGCGGCCGCCGGGGACCTGGCGGAGCTCTGGCTCCCGGCCGGCGCGTCGGCGGACGATCGTGCCGGGGCGATCTTGCTCGTGTTCGGGGTGAACAACGTCGGTCGCAACCACCCGGCCGTCGTGCGGCTGGCTGAGTCGCTGGCGCGGACCGGAGTCGCGGCGCTCGTGCCTGACTCGCGGACCCTGCTCGAAGGGCGGCTCGAGGTGGGCGAGATCGACGGGGTCGTCCGCGCCTTTCAGCTGCTGGCCGGGCGCCCTGAGGTGGATCCGGCGCGCGTCTCGATCGCAGGCTTCTCGGTGGGCGGGTCGCTGGCGCTGCTCGCGGCGCGTGACCCGCGCATCGCCGGCGAGGTCCAGTGGGTGAACGCCTTCGGCGCCTACGCGGATGCCGCGACGTACCTCGCCAGCGTGGCGGCGCATGCGTACGAGCTCAACGGCGAGTCCGTCGCGTGGGATCCCACGCCGCTGGCGCGCGAGGTCTTCTTCCAATTCGTCATGGACCAGGTCCCCGATGCCTCGGATGCCGCCGCGCTTCGCGCTCAATTTGAGCGGCCGGTCCTGGACGGTGAGGAGGCCGAGCGGTCCGCGTCGTTCGAGCGCTCGCTCACGACTGGTGCCGGCCGGTCCGTCTACCGGCTGCTGACCGCCGGTTCGCTGGAGGAGGCCGAGCGCGCGGTGGGCCAGCTGCCGCCGGCGAGCCTGCGGTTCATCGACGCGCTGTCACCGGTGCGCCACCTGGACGGGCTGCGCGCCGACATTCGGCTGATGCACGAGACGGAGGACCATCACGTTCCCTTCGTCCAGTCCCGCGAGCTGGAGACGGCGCTGGTCGCCGCGAATCTGCCCGGCGACGTGCGGCTCACCGAGTTCCGGCTCTTCGATCACGTACAGCCGGATGACGTCGACCTGGCCGCGGCCGCACCGGAGCTGTGGAAGCTGTGGTGGCACCTCCACGGGCTGATGGTCGACACCCTTTGAACAGGGGGCGATTCAACTGGATGCA
>DAINOY010000118.1:0-5665 GCA_036743735.1 Chloroflexota bacterium | reverse complement strand
ATGTCGATGACGGCCAGCATGTCGTTGTAGACCGCCTCCTCGTCGCCGGAGAGGAGCGCGCCGCCGTTCATCACGAAGTCGATCTGCGAGGCGCCGTGCTCGAGCGCCTTGCTCGCCTCGAAGGCCTTCACCGTCAGCAGCTGCCCGCCGTGCGGAAAGCCGACGACCGTCCCGAGCCCCACGCGCGAGCGGCCGAGCTGGCGCTTGGCGGCCTTCACGAGCCAGGGTGCGACGGTCAGCGCCGCGAGATCGTGCTCGGTCGCGAGGTGCACGGCCGCGGCCAGCTGCTCCAGCGTTGCGTTCGGTGCCGTGAGGCGATGCTCGAGCCGAACGGCTCGGCGCCCGGTGGTCATGCGGGGCTGCTGCTCCTCCGTCGTGGGCACGCGGTGGACTGCGCTCGTGGCGGACTTCGGACCGCCGATTGTAGCAGCGCCCCGAACCACGGCCGCCGATGCGGCGCGGCCGGCCCGGTCTCAGTGGCCGGTGCGCTCGGTCAACGTCGGCGCGTCACGCAGCTCAGCGGCAAGGTCGAGCAATCGCTGGCGCTGGTTGAGACCCGGATCCTCGATGACCCGCTCGAGCAGCTCGTCCAGCAGCCGCCCGACCTGCGGACCCGGCCGAAGGTCCAGCGCTTCCATGAGGTCGTGCCCGTCGATGGCGAGGGCGGCGTGATCGAGCGGCGCGCGGTCCTCGTTCGCGATCCTGGCCGCCAGCTCGTCCAGGCCGCCGCTGCGCGGTTCCGAGGCGCCGGAGGCCAGATTGTCGGCGCGGCGCAGGGCAAAGAGGCCCGGCAGCTGCTCGCGCGTGACGCGCTTCACGAAGCGTCGGACGGCGGCATCGGTCCATGAGGCGTCGTAGGCAAACATGTGCTGGCGAATCAGCCCACAGATGCGGGCGACGTCGTCGCGCGGCAGCCGCAGCCTCTCGAGGGCCCGCGCGGCGAGCTGCGCCCCGACCTGCTCGTGGCCGTAGAAGTGGCCGTCCTTCAGCGTTGTCGCCTTGCCCAGGTCGTGGAGCAGGCCCGCGAGCCGGAGCATCGGGTCCGTCGCGGGCAACGCGTCGACGGTGCGCAGCGAATGGTCGAGCGCATCACCCGGCAGGGCCTTCGCCTGCGGCACGCCACGCAGGGCGGCAAGCTCGGGGAGCGCCGACGCCAGCAGCCCGAGCGACTCGGCGAGCACGACGTAGCGTGACGGCGGCGGATCCTCGGAGCGCAGCCAGACCATCATCTCGTCACGCACACGCTCACCCGAGAGGTTCGCGGCAAGGCCGGCGTGCCGGCGAATGGCGGCCTCGGTCGACGCCTCGAGCGTGAGCCCGAAGCGCGTCGCGAATCGCACGGCCCGCAGCAGGCGCAGGGCGTCTTCCTCGAAGCGTCGATCCGGGTCGCCGACGGCCCGCAGCGTCCCGGCGCGCAGGTCGGCGGCCCCGCCCCACGGATCGCGGAGCGTCCCGGGCAGCTGCTCGGCGTCCGAAGGTGCCGTCCCATCCGGCAGCCAGGCGAGGGCGTTGATCGTGAAGTCGCGCCGCTCGAGGTCCTCGTCCAGGCTCGTCCCCCACTCCACCCGGTCCGGGCGCCGGCGGTCGCTATAGCCTGACTCGCTGCGGTAGGTCGTGACCTGCACGTCGGGGTCGCCGCGCACGGTGACCGTGCCGAAGCGGTTCTGCCACGTCGAGCCGGGGAAGAGGCGGTGAACCGTCTCCGGCGGCGCGGAGGTCGCCACGTCCCAGTCGGCAGGCTCCTGGCCCAGCAGCACGTCGCGGAGCGAGCCGCCGACGATCGCCGCCTCGTGATCGTGGCCGATCAGCGTGGCCAGCACTCCGGTCACCGGAGCGGGCGGCGCGAGGCTGAGCCGGTCGCCGTCGCCAGCTCCCGCGGCGGCCCCGACCGCACGGTTGGTCAGTGCGCCGGCTCGATCACGAGGTAGCTGCGCCACGCGTCGTTGCGCTCGTCGGCGAGGTACGTCCCGTACAGGTAGCGGACGTCCGCCTTCGGCGCGCGCGGCTCGTGCAGCAGCGACATCCTGGCCTCCGCCGGGGTCTTGTTGCCCTTGCGGTGGTTGCAGGTCCGGCACGCGGCGACGAGGTTCTCCCACTCGTGGCGGCCACCGCGGTGCTTGGGCAGCACGTGGTCGATCGTCAGCTCGCGGCCGGGCGTGCCGCAGTACTGGCAGGTGTGCCGGTCCCGGGCGAACACCTCGCGACGGCTCAGCTTCACGCGGGGTCGCGGCCGCTTCACCATGTAGACCAGCCGGATGACCGATGGCGCCCGCTGCGACGTGGTCGGCGTGTGAATGACCTGGTGGTTCCGCTCCAGGAGCTCGGCCTTTGCCGCCCCGAGCAGACCGAAGGCACGCCTGATGTCGCAGACGTTGAGTGGCTCGTAATTCTGGTTGAGCACCAGCACCGGCGCGTTGATCATCCCGTTGCCCTCGGGCGCGATCATAGCAATCCGTCACCGCCGTGCTCAGGAGCGCGACCTGCGACTGCGCGAGGGAGCTTCCGAGGGCCACCCGCCCGGGACCCCGGGGCGCTCCTTCCCCGCCCCTCGCTTCGAGCGCGGAACGCCGCCCGGGTAGAATGGAGACCCCAGGCGGCGCGACGGCGCCGCCATCGGTCCATGCAAGGAATCACCGGAAGAAATGACCACGATCGAAACGAGCACCTGGACCACGAAGGTCGGCCTCGCCCGCATGCTGAGCGGCGGCGTCATCATGGACGTCGTCACCGCCGATCAGGCGAAGATCGCCGAGGAGGCCGGCGCGGTGGCGGTCATGGCGCTCGAGCGCGTGCCATCGGACATCCGCAAGTTCGGTGGCGTGGCACGCATGAGCGACCCGAAGCTGATCGAGGAGATCAAGGCTGCCGTCAGCATCCCGGTGATGGCGAAGTGCCGCATCGGTCACATCGCCGAGGCGCAGATCCTCCAGAGCCTCGAGGTCGACTTCATCGACGAATCCGAGGTGCTCACCCCCGCCGACGAGGAGCACCACATCGACAAGCACGCGTTCAAGGTGCCGTTCGTGTGCGGCTGCCGCGACCTGGGGGAGGCCCTGCGCCGGATCGGTGAGGGCGCGGCGATGATCCGCACCAAGGGCGAGGCCGGCACCGGGAACGTCGTCGAGGCGGTGCGCCACATGCGGACGGTGATGAAGGGCATCCGCGGCCTCCAGACGATGCGCGAGGACGAGCTCTTCGCCGCTGCGAAGGAGCTGCGCGCGCCATACGACGTCGTGAAGGAGACCGCCGAGCTCGGCGAGCTGCCCGTGCCGAACTTCTCCGCCGGCGGGGTGGCCACCCCGGCAGATGCCAGCCTGATGCGCCAGCTGGGCGCACAGGCCGTCTTCGTCGGCAGCGGCATTTTCAAGTCGGAGAGCCCCGAGCGCTTCGCGCGGGCGATCGTCATGGCCACGACGCACTACGACAACCCGGAGATCCTGGCCGAGGTGAGCGCCGGACTGGGCGAGCCGATGCGCGGCATCGAGCTGGCCGAGATCCCGGCCGAGGAGCGGCTCGCCGTCCGCGGCTGGTAGGCGCGCGGTGACGACCGAGGCGCAGCCGAGGGTCCCGCGCATCGGGATTCTCGCGCTCCAGGGGGCGGCGCGCGAGCACGCTCGGGCGGTGGTCGAGATCGGCGCCGAGCCGGTCATGGTGCGGCTGCCGCGCGACCTCGTGGATCTCGACGCGCTCATCCTTCCCGGCGGTGAGAGCACCACGATGCGCAAGCTGATCGACCGCTACGGGCTGCGCGAGCCGATCCTGGCGCTCGCTCGGAGTGGCGCTCCGCTCTTCGGCACCTGCGCCGGGATGATCCTGCTGGCGGGGCGCATCGCCGACGGCGACGAGCCGGTCTTCGGCCTCCTCGACGTCGAGGTACGGCGCAACGCGTACGGCCGGCAGCTCGACTCCTTCGAGGCGGAGCTGGACGTCTCGGCGATCGGTCCAGAGCCGCTCCACGCCGTCTTCATTCGCGCTCCGGTCGTCACCGATGCCGGCCCCGGGGTCGAGATCCTGGCGCGCGACGAGCACGGTCAGCCGGTGGCGGTCCGGCAGGGACGCGTGCTCGCCACCGCGTTTCATCCGGAGCTGACCGGCGACCGCCGCCTCCACGCCCTGCTGCGGACGATGATCGAGCGGCGTCGATCCGGACAGCCGCCGACCGAGCCCCACGCCGGCCGCGCAGCCGACGAGCGCGCCGGCGGGGCCTGAGCGCCACCGATGATTCGCGCCGCGCGCCTCACCGATCGCCAGGCGCTCGCCGACCTGTCAGCGCGCGTCCACGCCTCCGAGGACGCGCATCGCCGCTCGCTCGGCGTGCCGGCTCCGCTCGCCGGTCCGGGTCGGGTGTCGCTGTCGACCCTCATCCCGTCGTGGGTGCCGCTGCGCGCCCCGTCACTGCACCTCGTCTACGAGGACGAGGGGGAGCTCGTCGGCAGCTGCCGCGCCATCGAGGAGCCGGGACGCGACGACTGGGTCATCACCGAGCTCGACGCGGCGGATGGGCCGATGGCAGCCGAGATCCGCTACGACCTGCTCTCGGCCGCGTGCGAGGAGGGGATCCGGCGCGGCGTGGCGCGGTACCACGCTGCGTGCGCCGACGTGCGTGAGAACCTCGAGCTCTTCCGGCAGCTCTCGTTCATGGCCTACGCGCAGGAGACGATCCTGTATCGCGAGCCGGTCGAGCAGCGGTCGCGCGGCGGACTGCGCGGGCGGCTGCCCTGGCCACGTGCAGCGGCGTCGGGCCAGGAGGTCGACCTGCGTCCGGCCGGGGCGCCCGACGCGTGGCACGTCTTCGACCTGTGGACCCACGCGACGCCGCCGGCAATCGCCCGGGTGGAGGGGTACGACGCCGCCGACTGGGAGTCGGTCGGCCACGAGGCGGTGGTGCCGCGCAGCTCGCTGGCCCCGCTGCTGCATTTCGGCGAGGTCAACGCGTGGCTGCTCGAGCAGGACGGGCGGGCGGCGCTCTTCGTGCAGCACGCCGAGTGCAGGGAGGGGCCGCACTATGTGCGCTTCCTGTTGCGCGAGGGCACCGATGCCGCCGCGCGCCTGGCCGGCGCCCTGGAGCGGCTCGGGCCGGGCGCGGCATCTGCAGGGATGCTGGCTCCGGTGCGAACATACGAGGCAATGGGGTTCCACGCTGCGCGCGACGCCGGCTTCGAGTCGATCGGACGCGTCACGCTGCTCGTTCGCGAGGTCCGCGCCGCCATCCGACAGCCGGCCATGGTGCCGGCGATCGACTGACCACCGGAGAGAATGGGAGGCCACGTGGCTCGCCGGGAAACGACGGACGATCTCGACGCCCTGATGGAGGCACTGCCGGAGGAGATCTGCGAGCGGCTGCGATCGTTCGCGGATCGCTCGGACCTGCTCGAGGTGGTGATGGACCTCGGCCGCCGGCCCGAGGCGCGATTCAGCCGGGGCGAGGAGGTGCTGCTCGACCGCGAGGTGAACGAGGACGACATCAACCACGTCATCGAGCACATCGGCGCGTTCGGCGACGACAACCGCGCGGGGATCGAGCGCACCCTGCACCGCATCAGCGCCATCCGCAACCGCGGGGGCAAGGTCGTCGGCCTCACACTCCGCATCGGGCGGGCCGTCTTCGGGACGATCGACATCATCCGCGACATCGTCGAGTCCGGGCAGTCGATCCTCATCCTGG
>DAINOY010000117.1:0-5668 GCA_036743735.1 Chloroflexota bacterium | reverse complement strand
GACGCGGGTGGCTGCGCACCAGGGCCTGGGCGCCGGCCATGCCGCCCGCCTCTTCGTCGGCCACGGCGGCGAAGATCAGGTCGCGCCGCAGCTCCGCCCCCGAGCGCTTCAGGGCCAGCATCACGCCCAGCTCCATGGCGACCATGTCCTTCATGTCGACTGCGCCACGGCCCCAGACGACCCCGTCGATCAGCTCGCCGCCGAACGGGTCGTGTGACCATGCGTCGGCCTGGACCGGCACGACGTCGAGGTGGCCGAGCAGGATGAGCGGTGGCTGCGGGTTCGGCCCCGACGCTGACAGGCGCGCGAAGCACGAGGCGCGGCCGGGCGCGACCTCGACCAACTCGGAATCGATCCCTGCGCTGTCGAGGACATCGGCGCAGTAGCGCGCCGCGGCGGTCTCGGCGCCGATCGAGTCGCGGCCCGCGGCTCCGTCCTCGACACCGGGCGGGTTGACGCTCGGGATGCGGATCAGATCGCGAAGCATGGCCACGACCTCCTCGGTCGCCGCCGCCCAGTCGATGGGGTCGGTCACTCGGGGGACGGTAGCGCGCCGCTGGCCCTCGCCGTCGGCCGATCAGGCCGCTCGACCTCCGAGCCACGCGGACCGTGCCTGCTCGACACCAGCCACCCGAGTGGCAGCTCGGCGGCGAGCATGAGCAGCGCCACGATCAGGAGCATCGGCGCCGAGGTGGCGAGACCCATCCACAGCAGGGCGATGAGGAAGACGACGTGGATCGCGACGCGGGTCGCGAAGGCCAGCCGCAGGTCGAGCATGCCGGTGCGCTGGCCATCGGGCCGGTCGCGGTCCGGGCCCCAGATGCCGTAGGCGGCGACGGCCACGAAGGCGAGCAGCGTGACGCCGAAGAGCCACAGCCCGCCGCCCGGCGACGAATCGACAAGCGGCTTGAGCACGCTGAACGGCACAAGCCCGGTGAGCAGGATCGCGAAGGCAGGCAGCGGGACCAGCAGCTGCAGCCATTCGCGCGACGGCGCATCGCGCGACGCGTCGCGCAGCCATCGGGTCAGGAGGCTGAAGGCCAGGGTCACGAAGAGCCAGGCGTAGAAGTTTCCGGCGGGCACGCCGAACCAGCCGTCGGTCGGCGCGATGCCGCGCCAGGTCCAGAGGCCCATCCGGATCGCCACCGCGTCGAAGGCGAGGTCGAGCATGATCGCCAGCACGCTGTCGACGACCGGCGCATAACGGCGCCGAACGCCGAGTGCGTCGGTGATGCGCATGGCTCCGGCGATGATGAGCGCCCAGGTCAGGCCGATGAGCAGCGGGGCGCGGTCGATCGCCAGGACGAAATCGGGCGAGTACTGGTAGGTCTCGAAGATGAGCTGGTCGCCCTCTTCGAGCAGCAGCCCGAACATCGCGGCGCTGACGAGCTCGAGGAACGGCAGCCGTCCGCGGCGCAGCGCCGCCCACGCGGCAGCCACGAAGAAGATCGCGACGCCGATCTCGAGGACGAGGTAGAGGGAGGTCACCGCGCCATGGTAGCGACGAATCGCCCGATGACACCGATGGCGAACATGGCGACTCCCGCAAGGACCGCCTCGACCGGCAGCGTGACGACGAGCAGCGCGCAACCTGCCAGGCCGATGACGTTCAAGGTCCGCGGCCAGCGGCGGTGTGGCGCCTGCTGCGTCCAGGCCGAAGCGTTGGCGATGGCGTAGTAGGTGAGGACCCCGAACGAGCTAAAGCCGATGGCGCCTCGCAGGTCCAGCGTCAGCGCCAGCGCCGAGGCGATCAGCGCCACCGCCACCTCGGCGTGGTGCGGGACCTGACGCCGCGCATCGACCGCCGCGAGCCAGCGGGGCAGGTCAGCCTCTCGCGCCATGGCCAGGGTCGTGCGCCCGATGCCGGCGATCAGGGCCAGGAGCGATCCGAGGCTGGCGACGACCGCCCCCGCCCGCACGACGGGCGAGGCCCACGCGGCTCCGACCGCCTCGACCGCCGTCGCGAGCGGCGCCGGGCTCAACGCAAGACGGTCCGGCCCAGCCGCGGCGAGCGCGGCGAGACCGACGGCCAGGTAGAGGGCCACGGTGATGCCCAATGCGAGCGGAATCGCACGCGGGATCGTGCGCGACGGGTCGCGCACCTCCTCGCCGAGCGTGGCGATGCGAGCGTAGCCAGCAAAGGCGAAGAAGAGGAGCCCGGCGGCCTGCAGGACCCCGTACGGGCCGGCTGGCCACGAGCCGAGGTCGAGGCGCTCGAGCGAGGCGTTGCCGCTCCCCAGGATCGTGCCGACGACCATCGCGAGCGCGAGCAGCGAGCCGGCGACGAGGACCCGCGCCAGGCCCGCCGTGCGGCCGATGCCGCGCAGGTTGACGGCGGTGAGCAGCAGCACCGCCGCGACGCCGACGACACGCTGGAGCCAGGCCGGTTCCGGCAGGGCGTAGGCCGCAAAGGTGAGAGCCATCGCCGCGCACGATGCTGTCTTGCCGATGACAAAGCCCCAGCCCGCCAGGAATCCCCACCACGCGCCGAGCCGCTCGCGGCCGTAGACGTAGGTCCCACCCGAGGTCGGGTACTGGGCTGCGAGCTGCGCCGAGGCGACCGCGTTGCAGTACGCCACGCCCGCCGCGATCGCGAGGCCGAGCAGCAGGCCACCCCCGGCCGCCGCGGCCGCCGGAGCGAAGGCAGAGAAGACGCCCGCCCCGATCATCGAGCCGAGCCCGATGACGACGGCGTCGCCGGTGCCGAGGCGGCGTGCCAGCCGCCGCGTGGAGCGCGTCGTCACGACACGGCGCGTGGGCGCCTGGACGGCGTCAACCGGCGAGGCGCGGCGTGGCGGACCGCCTCCCGGCCAGGATCACGAGCGCCGGCAGGACGAGACAGGCCGTGGCGATGAAGCCGAGCGTCGAGTAGCCGACCAGATCCAGGAGCGCGCCGGCGCCGACGCTGGCCAGCGCGGCGGAGGTCCAGATGATCGTGTCGGTGGTGCCCTGCAGGGTCACCCGCTCCGGACCGTCCGCGCCGCGCGCGAGGAGCGTGCTCCCGGCGACGAAGCCAAGGCTCCAGCCGAAGCCGAGCAGGAAAAGCCCAACGGCGAGGACCGCGATCGCATCATGCGGGGCGAGCGCCGAGAGGATCCCGGCCACTCCCAGGACGGCGAAGCCGGCGAGCATGACCGGCAGCGCGCCGAGCCGCGTCACGAGCGCAGCGGAGAGGGGTGACAGCGCGAACATCCCGAGCGTGTGCGCGCTGATGACGATCCCCACGACGCCGATGTCGTGCCCGGTCTCCCGCACATGGAGCGGGGTCATCGTCATGATGAGCACCATCACCACCTGGCTGGCGAGCATGCCGATGACGGCCAGTCGCACGTGCGGCTGCGCGAGCAGGCCCAGGCGCGACGCCGTCGGCGCGCCGGTGACGTCGACCTGCGGCTCAGCCGAGGGCAGGGTCGAGGCGATGGCAAGCGCGGCCAGCATCCCGGCCACCACGAAGGCAAAGCCGCCCTCGAGCGCATCCAGGCCGATGCTGGCCGCCACGCTCGCGGCCGGGGCGAGGAGGTTCGGCCCGAGCACCGCGCCCACGGTGCTGCCCCACACGACGATCCCGATCATCGCCGCGCGGTGCTGCGGCGCGGCGCGGTCCGCCGCCGCGTAGCGGGTGAGCTGGATCGCCCCGTTGCTGATGCCCAGGCAGGCGCTCGCCACGAGCAGCAGGACGAGCGAGCCCATGCTCAGCGAGAGGATCGCCCCAAGGCCGCCGAGCACACCCACCGCGAAGCCGAGCTGGAGGCCGAAGCGGCGCCCGCGTCGCGCCATGACCATCGACAGCAGCGAGGCGGCGAGTGCGGTGGCCGCGATCCCCACCGCGTTCGGCAGCCCGGAGCTGGCGCGTTCGCCGGTCAACGCCGGGGCGGCCAGCGCACCGACGGTGAAGGCGCCGATGTAGGCGGTCGACGCGCAGGCCACCACGGCCACGTGGCGGAACGGTCGGGGAGGGCGGGCGTCGACGAGACTGGATGCGTGCACGGGGTCCTTTTCGCACAGACGAGCGCTCATGTTCCCATCGGTGTCCACGTTGATCGGAGGCGCGTGGGGAGGGCGTCATCGGGCTCGTCTAGAATCGGGCCATGACGACCGAGGTCCGCACGCCCACCGTACCGATCTACCTCGCCGGCGAGTTCATCGAGGCGGGGACTCCGCTCGAGGTGCGTAACCCGGCCACCGACGAGCTGATCGCCACGACCTTCCAGGCGGGTCCCGACGAGCTGGAGCGTGCGACCCGGGCCGCGGCCGAAGCGTTCGAGCAGACCCGCCGGCTCGCGAGCTACGAGCGTCGCGACGCCCTGGCCCACGTCGCGCAACGCGTCACCGAGGACGCCGACGAGCTCGCGGAGCTGCTGAGCCGGGAGTCCGGGAAGCCGATCAAGGACGCGCGGGGCGAGGTGCTCCGCGGCGCGCTCACCTTCCGCACCGCGGCCGAGGAGGCGCTGCGCATCACCGGGGAGTGGCTTCCGCTCGACTGGAACGCCGCGAACCGCGGCCGGAGCGGGATCGTGCGCCGCTACCCGATTGGTCCGGTCGCGGGGATCAGCCCGTTCAACTTCCCGCTCAACCTGGCCGTCCACAAGGTGGCCCCGGCCATCGCCGCGGGATGCAGCATCGTCCTGAAGCCGCCGAGCGTGGACCCGCTCGTCATGCTGCGCGTCGCCCGCTACATCGACGAGACGGACCTGCCGAAGGGCGCCGTCAGCATCCTGCCCATGGATCGCCCGACCGGCGATCGCATGGTGAGCGACGATCGCTTCAAGCTGCTCAGCTTCACCGGATCGCCATCGGTGGGCTGGAAGATGAAGGCGGAGGCCGGCAAGAAGAAGGTCGTCCTCGAGCTCGGCGGCAACGCCGGTGCCATCGTCGACGAGACGGCCGACCTGGACTGGGCGGTCAACCGGCTCGTCTTCGGCGCGTTCGCCTACGCCGGCCAGGTCTGCATCAGCGTCCAGCGCATCTACGTCGTGGCATCGGTCTACGAGGAGTTCCAGGCGAAGTTCGTCGAGCGCGTGCGCAGCGTGAAGCTCGGGGACCCGCTCGATCCTTCGACCGATCTTGGACCGATGGTGGACGACAGGGCGGCCAGCCGCACGCAGGAATGGGTCGCGGAGGCGGTCGCGATGGGCGCCCGCGCCCTGACCGGCGGGCAGGCGCAGGGCCGCTCGTACCCGCCCACCGTGCTCGTCGACGTGCCGCGCGAGGCGCGAGTCTGCGGCGAGGAGGTCTTCGCGCCGGTCGTCAACCTGTTCCCCGTTCCCGACTGGGAGAGCGCGATCCGCGAGATCAACGACAGCGCCTTCGGGCTCCAGTGCGGCATCTTCACCAGCGACCTCGAGCGCACGCTGCGCGCCCACGACGAGCTCGAGGTCGGCGGCGTCATCGTCAACGACGTCCCGACGTGGCGCATCGATCCGATGCCGTACGGCGGGGTCAAGGACTCCGGCCTGGGTCGCGAGGGGCTGCGCTGGAGCATCGAGGACATGACCGAGCCCCGCCTCCTGGCCTTCGCCCGCCCGCTGTGACCGCCACGGCGACCCGCTTCGCGCGCAGCACCTCCTCGAGGACGGGCCGGTCGTTCGACACCAGCACGAGCCCGTGGGTGGGGTGCTTCTCCAGCCGCAGCCGGCCGTAGCGGGCCATGGTCTCGGCGACGTCGACC
>DAINOY010000116.1:0-5676 GCA_036743735.1 Chloroflexota bacterium | reverse complement strand
ACCGGCCTGATCGGCGACTTCTACACCATGACCCTCCACGGTCAGCGCGGCCGCGATCGCGTCCGCGTCGTCTACAGCCGGACCGATGAGCGCGGTTCCGCCTTCGCCGACCGTTGGTCGATCCCGGAGCACACGACCGACCTTCGCGCGGCGGTGGAGCATCCGGAGACCGATGTGGTGGTCGTGGGCCTGCCGAACTACCTGCACGAGGAGGCCGTCGGGGCGGCGGCAGCAGCCGGCAAAGCCGTGCTCTGCACGAAGCCGCTGGGTCGCACCGCGGACGAGGCGCGGCGCATCCTTGAGTCCGTGGAGCGCGCCGGCGTCTTCGGCGGCTATCTCGAGGACCTGTGCTATACGCCGAAGACCCTGAAGGCGGTGCGCTCGGTCGAGGCCGGCGCGCTGGGCGACGTCACCTGGGTCCGCAGCCGTGAGACGCATCCGGGGCCGCACAGCGCCTGGTTCTGGGACGGACGGCTGACCGGCGGCGGGGCGATCATCGACCTGGGCTGCCACTGCATCGAGATCATCCGCAACTTCGTCGGCAAGGGAAACCGGCCGGTCGAGGTGATGTGCCATACCGACACCCTGGTGCACCCGATCGCCGACGAGGACAATGCCATCGCGCTGATCCGCTTCGAATCGGGAGCCATCGGCCAGTTCGAGGTCTCGTGGACGTTCCGGGGCGGGATGGACCTGCGCGACGAGGTGGCGGGGACGCACGGCACCATCTGGCTCAACCACTTCCTGCGTACCGGCTTCGAGATGTTCACCGCGGGCGGCTCGGGTGGGTACGTCGCAGAAAAGGCGGAGACATCGGCCGGCTGGCTCTTCCCTGTCGGGGACGAGGTGAGCGAACTGGGCTACGTCGACATGTTCAGCGACATGTTCGACGCGTTGGACGAGGGTGGTCAACCGCGCGAGACGCTGTACGACGGCTACGTGGTCAACGCGGTGATGGACGCCTGCTACCGCTCGGCACGATCGCGGGCCTGGGAGCCGGTGGAGCTGTTCGAGTGGCGAGGCGGCACGACCCCGCGGATCGGCAGCGAGCCCGAGCGCCACGACGGCAAGGTCGTGATCAAGCGCGAGATCCTGCCCGATGGTCGCCAGAAGCTGATCCTGAAGGACGAAGCCTCGGGCGACTTCAGCGACGTCGTCGTGGCGGCGATGTAGGGTTGGGGCGCGCCGGCATCGGTCCGCCCTCGTTGATCCAGCGCGCGATCGCGTCGCGGCTGAAGAGCTGATCGCTCACCATGGCGGACGCCCCGATCACCCCGGCCAGCGCCCCGAGCGACGAGCGCTGGATCTCGAGCTCTCGCGTGGCGAGCGGAAGCGAGCGCCGGTAGACGGTCTCCCGGATCGAGGCGAGCAGCTGATCCCCTGATTGCGAAACGCCGCCGCCCACGACGATGAGCGACGGATTGAAGAAGTTGACGATGCTCGCCAGCATCGTTCCGATCCTGCGGCCGGCGTCCTGGAGCAGCGCGGTCGCGCTCGGATCGCCGAAGGAGGCAGCACGCGCCACGTCCTCGGCCGTGACGCGGCCGTGCTGGTCGAGCGCGATCCGCAGCCTGTCGCTGGCTCCCGAGCGAGCCGCCACCTCACCCGAGCGGGCGAGCGCCGCGCCGCCGGCCAGTGCCTCGAGGCAGCCGACGTTGCCGCAACGGCACACGACCGATGCGTCATCGACCACCTGGATGTGGCCCACGTCCCCGGCGCCGCCCTGCGCCCCGCGGTGGATGGTGCCGTTCGAGATGATCCCCGCCCCGATGCCGGTGCCGATCTTCACCACCACGACGTTCTCGTGGCCCACCGCCACGCCGGAGCGCCACTCGCCGAGCGCCAGGACATTGACGTCGTTGTCGACCCAGGTCGGCACACCGTAGCGGGCCTCGAAGCGCTCGCGGACCGGGTAGTCGTCCCAGCCGGGCATGATCGGAGGGGAGACGGGACGGCCGGACCGGTGCTCGACCGGCCCGGGCACCCCGATCCCGATCCCCAGCAGGCCACCGGGAAGGTCGCGCGTGGCATCGGTCAGCTCGCCGAACAGCTGCTCGACCCGGGTCAGGCAGCGCTGCGGCCCGGCCCCGACGTCGGCGGGCTCGTCGCGGTGCCCGAGCACGCGGCCGTCGAGATCGGTGACGGCCACGTCGATGCTCGTCGCGCCGAGGTCGGCGACGAGGAGGTGCCCGGCGTCGGCCCGGAACGCGACGCGACGCGGGGGACGGCCGCCCGTGCTCGGACCGACCTCGGTCTCGGTGACGAGGCCCAGCGCCACCAGCTCACCGACGCGCTGCGCCACGATGCCGCGGCCGAGCCCGGTGCGCGCGATCAGCTCGGAGCGTGACCGGGGCCCCGAGGTGCGGATCTCCGACAGGACCAGCACGAGGCTGTCGAGCGCCTCGTCCGAGTGCCTCGGCAGACTGGCGGATTCGGTCCGGACCTCCTTCGGATCCACGGCGCGATGATACGGCGCCCGATGGCCCTCCGACGCTGCTGGCGCCTGCGCGCACCGGACTTTTGCGATTGACAGGCCGAAGTATCATGCAGGTGTGCACTTCGCGCGCGTCTGGCCCGAGATCCCCGTGCGTCGCGACCCGTCTAGACATCTAGACGGAGGCGGCCGCGCGTGAAGCGACCGAGCCAGATCGGGGCCGCGGTCATCGGGAGCGGCTTCATCGGGACCGTGCACATCGAGGCGCTGCGCCGGTTGGGCGTCCAGGTGCACGGGCTGCTCGGCTCCACGGCGCAACGCGGCGCAGTCAGCGCCGAACGGCTCGGCGTGCCGCGGGCCTACGCCTCCCTGGACGAGCTGCTCGACGACGACCGCGTCGAGGTCGTCCACGTCACGTCGCCGAACCACCTCCACCACCCGCAGGTGAAGGCGATTCTTGCCGCCGGCCGCCACGTCGTGTGCGAGAAGCCGCTGGCGATGACGAGCCAGGAGTCGGCTGAGCTGGTCCGCCTGGCCGCGGAGAGCGGGCGCATCAACGCGGTGAACTTCAACATCCGCTTCTACCCGCTGAACCAGCATGTGGCGGACCTCGCCCGTGACCGCAGGCTGGGCGAGATCCGGCTGGTGAGCGGCCACTACTTCCAGGACTGGCTGCTCCTCGACACCGACTGGAACTGGCGCCTCGAGCCGGCGCTCGGCGGCAGCCTCCGCGCCGTCGGGGACATCGGCTCGCACTGGCTCGACCTCGTGGCCTTCATGACCGGCCTGCGCATCACCGAGGTGATGGCCGACCTCCACACGTTCATCCCGACCCGGCGACAGCCCGCGGGTCCGGTCGAGACCTTCTCCACGGAGCGGGCGGCCGACACCGTCGCTCGCGAGATCGGCACCGAGGACATCGCGACGATCCTCCTGCGCTTCGAGAACGGGGCGCGCGGGACGGTCGCCATCAGCCAGCTCAGCCCCGGTCGCAAGAACTCGCTCGAATACGAGATCGACGGGTCGGCCGCGGCGGTCGCCTGGGATTCCGAGCAGCCCGACCAGCTGTGGATCGGCCATCGCGAGGCGGCGAACGAGATCCTCATTCGCAACCCCGCCCTGCTCGGCGCCGCGGGGCAGGCTGCAGCGGCCCTGCCCGGCGGCCATGTCGAGGGGTTCGCCGATACGTTCCGCGCGCTCTTCCGCGCCGTCTACGCCGATGTGGGCGCCGACGCACGGACGGACCGCCCCAGCTATCCGACCTTCGCTGACGGCCACGACGAGATGCTCGTCGGTGATGCCATCGCCGCGAGCAGCCGCGAGGGTCGCTGGGTGAGCGTCGCGCGCGACACATGACATCGATGCACGCAACGAGAGGACCCCTGATCTAGATGAAGCTTGGACTGCTCACGGCACCTTTCCCTGACACCCCGCTCGACGACGTCGCGTCGTGGGCCGGCTCGAACGGCTTCGAGAGCCTGGAGATCGCCTGCTGGCCAGCCGCGAAGGGCGGCGTCACCCGCCGCTACGCCGGCACGAGCCACATCGACGTCAGCGACCTTTCGCCGGCTCGTGCCTCCGAGATCGTCGACATGGTCGGCACCAACGGCCTCACCATCTCCGGGCTCGGCTTCTATCCCAACCCGATGCACGCTGACGCGGAGATCCGCGAGGCAGCCATCGCCCACATGAAGTTGGTGATCGAGGCCTGCGAGAGGATGAAGGTGCCCTTCTTCAACACCTTCATGGGCGGCGACTCGTCGCTGCACCTCGACGCCAACTGGGAGCGCGCACTCGAGATCTGGCCGCCGATCGTCGAGCATGCCAGGGCACACGGCGTTCGGATCACGATCGAGAACTGCCCGATGATCTTCAGCTACGACGAATGGCCGGCCGGGAACAACATCGCCTGGTCGCCCTACATCTGGCGCCGGATCATCGAGACCTGGGGCGACACGGTTGGACTGAACTACGACCCGTCGCACCTCGTATGGTTGATGATCGACCAGGAGCGGTTCATCCGAGAGTTCGGGCCGCACATCTGGCATGTCCAGGCCAAGGACGTCGAGATCGATCGCGACGGCCTCTATGACCGCGGCTCGCTGTCGGGCGGCATCGGCTGGCAGATCCCGCGCCTGCCGGGACTGGGCGAGGCGCCCTGGCCGCGCATCTTCGCCGCCCTGTGGCGGGCGGGCTACGACGGCGACGTCATCATCGAGCACGAGGACCGCGACTTCGAGAAGACGGACGAGCTGATCAAGCGCGGCTTCCTGCTTGCCCGCGACATCCTGCGTCCGTACATCAAGTGAGCACCATGACCACTGCGACCACGCCGACCAACACCTACAGCGTCGAGACCGTCACCGAGCGGCAGCTCGCGAAGACGATCGACCATTCACTCCTGAAGCCCGAGCTCGACGACGCCTTCATCGAGGCCGGCTGCCGTCTTGCGGCCGAATACGACGTCGCATCGGTCTGCGTGCGTCCGGCCGATGTGCGCCGCGCGAAGGCCATCCTCGACGGGACCGATGTCGCTGTCGGCACGGTCATCGGCTTCCCGCATGGCTCGTCCACGACTGCGACGAAGGTCTTCGAGGCCCGCGACGCGCTGGAAAACGGTGCGGTCGAGCTGGACATGGTGATCCAGATCGGCGCGCTGCGCTCCGGCCGCGACGAGGACGTCCGTGCCGACATCGCGGCCGTGGTCGAGGTCGGTCACGCCGCCGGGGCGATCGTCAAGGTCATCCTCGAGAACGCCTACCTGACCGATGACGAGAAGGAGCGCGGCAGCCGGGCGGCCGAGGCCGCCGGAGCCGATTTCGTGAAGACCTCCACCGGGTACGCGCCATCCGGCGCGACGCACGAGGACCTGGCACTCATGCGCCGCGTCACCTCCCCACGTGTCCAGATCAAGGCCGCCGGCGGCGTGCGAACGCTCGACGAGCTCATCGCGGTGATGAACCTTGGCGTCACGCGCATCGGGGCGACGCAGACGAAGCCGATCCTCGATGATTTCCGCGCGAGACGCGCCGGCAGTGCTCCGGCTGCGAAGCCCGTTTCCGACGAGGGCGCGTACTGACCGATGGCGACGACCGCGACGTCGACCCTGCGCTGGGTGGCCGAGGCATCGGCCCTGCTCGATCGCCTGGCTGCGACGCAGGCGGGATCGATCGAGCGGGCCAGCGGCTGGTGCGCCGATGCGATAGCGGCCGGTGGCCTGGTCCACCTCTTCGGCACCGGGC
>DAINOY010000115.1:0-5676 GCA_036743735.1 Chloroflexota bacterium | reverse complement strand
AGGCGCCTCCTCGGGCAGCGTGATGGCGACGTCGTCGTGGATCTCGAGCTTGCTCACGACGCTGGCGGGGCTGATCGCGCCATAGCCGATGGCCGCATAGAAGTCGTCGAGCTCGCGGAAGCGCAGCTGGGCCGCGATCTCGGTCACCTTGGCGAGGTCGACGGTCTGGAGCGTCTCGTGCGCGAGGCGTCGCAGCTCGCGATCGAGCAGGTCCTTGCCCTGGGTGATGTTCTCGTCGCGCTGCTGGCGCTTGAACCACTGCCGGATCTTCTCCTTGGCGTGGCTGGTGCGGACGATGTTCATCCAGTCGCGTGACGGTCCGTGCGCTGCCTTCGTCGTGATCACCTCGACGATGTCGCCGTTCCGGAGCCGGTAGTCGAGCGGTACGAGCCGGTTGTTGACCTTGGTGCCGATACAGCGGTGGCCGACATCGGTATGGATCCGGTAGGCGAAGTCCAGCGCCGTCGCGCCGGCGGGCATGTCCTTGACGTCGCCCTTCGGGGTGAAGACGAAGACCTGGTCCTGGAAGACGTCGAGCTTCAGGCCCTCGACGAACTCGGTGGCATCGGCGACCTCGCGCTGCCAGTCCATGAGCTGCCGCACCCAGGCCAGCTTCTCGTCATAGCGGCGGTCCCCGCGGCTGCCCTCCTTGTAGCGCCAGTGCGCCGCGATCCCCGCCTCCGCCACCTCGTGCATCTGGCGCGTCCGGATCTGGACCTCGAGCGGTTTCGCCTCCGGACCGATGACCGCGGTGTGCAGCGACTGGTACATGTTCGCCTTCGGCATCGCGATGTAGTCGTCGAACTGCCCCGGGATCGGGCGCCACAGCGAATGGACGACGCCGAGGGCCGAGTAACAGTCCTTCACGTCCTCGACCAGGACGCGGATGGCGTGGAGGTCGTAGATCTCGCTGAAGTCGGCCGACTTGCGCTCCATCTTCTTGTAGATCGAGTAGAGGTGCTTCGGCCGCCCGCTGATGTCGGCGGTCAGCCCGACCTTGCCGAGCTCCTTGCGCAGGATGCCGATGCTGCGATTCACGAAGCTCTCGCGCGCCCGGCGCCGGTCGGCGAGCATCGCGACCAGCTGCCGATACTTCTCGGGCTCGATCTCCTTGAACGACAGGTCCTCGAGCTCCCATTTGACCTGCCACATCCCCAGCCGATGCGCCAGCGGCGCGTAGATCTCCATGGTCTGGCGCGCGATGCGGCTGCGCTTCTCCGGTGGCAGGTACTCGAGCGTCCGCATGTTGTGTAGCCGGTCGGCAAGCTTGATGACGACGACCCGGACATCCTCGGCCATCGCCAGGAACATCTTTCGGATGTTCTCGGCCTGCTGCTCCTCGACCGAGCGCGCGCTGCCGAACTTGCTGAGCTTCGTGACACCGTCGACGAGGCGTGCGACCTCGCGGCCGAAGCGCTTCTCGATCTCGCCGATCGTGACGTCGGTGTCCTCGGGGACGTCGTGGAGCAGCCCCGCGGCGATCGTCTCCGCGTCAAGCTGCAGGCCGGCAAGGTAATGCGCGACGGCCAGGGGGTGAGTGATGTACGGCTCACCTGAGCCGCGCAGCTGGCCCTCGTGCGCCTCGGACGCGACCTGGTAGGCACGTTCGATCAGGCCGGCGTTGATCGTCGGCCGATGGCGTCGCGCTTCCGCGATGACGTCTTCGATCGTGAGCGAGCCCGGCGACGTGCCATTCCCCGTGATCCGCTGGACAACGGCGGCCGGCGCCGCTCGCAAGCGTGCCAGCTGGCTCATGCTCGCGATCGTAGCACGCGGTTCCGCGGATCTCGCCGGCGGCTCAGGCGTCGGACGGCTCGCTCGGCGGCGCCTCGCGGCCCAGGACGCGGAGTCGGAGGCGCTGGGCGCGACCATAGGCCGGGATCGCCAGGCGCAGCAGCGCGTCGACCGGCCCGCGCAGCGACAGGTCGCGCGCGCCGACGTATTCGACCTCGCGGCCGCCGAATCCCTCCTTGAACTGCGCGATGCCGCCGGTCGCGACGCCCCAGAAGTCGTAGACGGCGTATCCCTCGGCCTTGAAGCCCTCGATCGCCGACCACTTCAGGAGGTAGTTCGCGCGCGAATCGGCGCCTATGTCCGTCATCCCGCCGTACGCCTCGACAACGCGATCACCGCAGGTGAAGTGGAAGATCGTGGCGACCCGCTGGCCTTCAAGCGTCGCGAAGCTCAGCCGGCATCGGCCGGCCGGCGCGAAGATCGACCAGACGCGCTCGTAGTAATACGGCATGCGCGCCACGAAGCCGGCGCGATCGGCGGTGAGGTTGTAGATCTGGTTGAAGTCGTCGAGTGCCGCCTTGACCGCTGCCGGATCTGACGCGGCGTCGAAGCGCTCGATCGTCACGCCCCCGCGCTGCGCCTTGTTCACGTACTGGCGATGCTTGCGCCGCATCCCCGCGCGCAGCTCGTCGAGCGACGGACGCAAGTCCAGGATCCGGCTGATCTGCGGCTGGACCTTCGCAGCCTCGCGCCAGGGCGCCGCGAGCAGCGCAGCGCCATACGGCTCCGCGGCGGTCGTCTCAGGGTCCGTTCGGACCGTGGCGATCCGCTCAGCGCGGCCCAGTCCGCGCAGCGCGGCGACGAGCCCGTCGCGAACCCGCGGGTCGTCGAGCTGGCCAATCGGGCCGCGAGGGACGTACGCCAGCCGCCAGCCGATGAGCGGCACCTCGCGCAGCAGGAGCTGCGCGCCGGCCAGGGGCTCCCCGCGGGACGGCCCGATCAGCAGGCGGATCGGCTTCCAGCCGCCCATCGCGCGCAGCTCACCCCACTCCCACAGCTGTGGGAACGCGTGGTACGGGGCGCGGTCGACGAAGGCGTTCCATGCGTCCCGATCGGTCTCGCGCCAGGCGTGCAGCTCGCTGGTCATGCCTCGGCAGCGTACCCGGCCTCACGCAGCGCCCGCCGGGCGGCTTCGCGATCATCCCAGGGCCGCTTCGTCTCGCCGTAGATCATCGACGCCTCGTGTCCCTTGCCGGCCAGCAGGACGATGTCGCCGGCACGCGCCAGGCCGATCGCATGGCGCACCGCCTCGCTGCGGCCGTCGATCACCCACAGGGACTCGCCGTCGAGCGCGCCAGCGGCGCGAGCGCCGGCGGCGATCTCCTCGTTGATGCGTCGCGGGTCCTCGAGACGCGGGTCCTCGTCTGTGACGACGACGAGATCGGCGTGCTCCGCCGCAACGCGTCCCATGGCCGGACGCTTTGACCGGTCGCGCTCGCCGGCCGAACCGAAGACGACGATGAGCCGCCCCGCGGCGAGCGGTCGCAGGATCTCGAGCACCTTGCCGAGCGAATCGGCGGTGTGCGCGTAGTCGACCACCACGCCGAACGGCTGCCCGGCGTCAACCGGCTCCATGCGTCCGGGGACGCCGGCGGTCGCTGAGAGCGCCCCCGCGGCCGCCTCGAGATCCAGGCCCAACGCGTGCGCGGCGCCCAGCGCGGCCAGCGCGTTCGCGACGTTGAAGCGTCCCGGCAGCCCGATCCGCACCGTTCCTCGCCACGCCGGCGAGTCGAGCTCGAAACGCGTCCCACCGGGGTCGGCACGCAGCTCGGTGGCGCGCAGGTCCGCATCGGTCTCGATGCCGTAGGTCAGCACCCGCCCGGCGGCCCGCTGCCGGAAGAAGCTGAAGGTCGGGTCATCGGCGTTGAGCACCGCCACCGGCGCCTCCTCCACGAGCCGCGCCTTCGCCGCGCGATAGGCCTCGACGCTGCCGTGGAAGTCCAGATGCTCGCTCGTGACCGTGGTCAGCACCGCGACGTCGAAGCGGCAGTTGCGCGTGCGCTCCAGCGCCAGCCCGTGGCTGGTGGCCTCCATCACCACGCTGTCGTCTCCGGCCGCCAGCATCCGAGCCAGCAGCGCCTGCAGCTCGGGCGCCTCCGGCGTCGTGTTGCGGTCGAGGTTCGGGGTCCGCTCGCCACCAACCGTCATGAACACCGTGCCGATCTCGCCGGGCCGGCGACCGTTCGCGCGGAGGGCCTCGGCGATGAGGGCGGTGGTCGTCGACTTGCCGTCGGTTCCGGTCACCCCGATGACCGTCATCCGCTCGGACGGCCGCCCGTACCAGGCATCCGCCGCGTCAGCCAGCGCCCGACGCGTCCGGTCCACGACGAGCTGCGGCAGCCCGACATCGGGCAGCGCGTGCTCGACGACGGCTCCCACGGCGCCGCGCTCCGCGGCGACAGCGACGAACTGGTGCCCGTCGACGTGCAGCCCCGGCACCGCGAAGAAGAGCGTGCCCGGCGCCACCGACCGCGAGTCGTAGGCGAGCGCCCGCACCGCTCCCACGGGCAGGCCGCGAACCTCCTCCGGACCAATGATGTCGGTCAGCTCGCCGAAGCCCATCGAGCGCGGCTGACTCATCGGGCCAGCCGGCGGCGAAGCCGTCGAAGGCCGCCGCGCGCTGCTCCGCGCAGGCGTGCCACGGCCTGGCGCAGCCGGTACAGCCGCGGGTCGACGACGATGTCCCATGTCCCGGCCCAGACGACTTCGTCGCCGCCGAAGCCCTTCTTGAACAGGCCCACGCCGTACCACGGGTGATCCTCGCCGGCACCGGGCGGCGCGATGCCCCACAGGTCGTGGCAGCGCACGCCGCCATCGCGGGCATGACGCATCATCGCCCACTGGAGCGCGTAGGTCGCGAAACGCTTCGGCGCACCGCGCTCCTCGCGGCGCGAGCCGGCGAACAGGTAGAACGAGCGATCGCCCTCGACGACGAGCATCGCTGAGGCGAGGAGCTCGCCATGCCGCCGTGCCTCGAAGATCGAGGCCGTGCCTTCCGCGGCCAGGGATTGCCACGCGAGCCGGTAGCGACGAAGCGCGGGCATGGGGAACCCGGCTCTGCGCTGGGTCTCGCCGACGAGCTCGTGGAGCCGGTCGATCGCCGAGAGGTCCGCGGCGTCGTCGATCTGCGCGACTTGCACCGCCTCGCGCTCGGCGCGCCGGACGGCGTAGCGCGTGTCCTTGTCGAAGCTCGCGAGGAGCGCCTCGTCCTCCAGCAACGGCACGATACGCGTCTGGCCGACCTGGACCGTGGGACCGCCGCGCCGCACGCCGCGCAGCGCGAAGGTGGCCAGCTGCGGGGCGCCTGCGGCGAGACGTGGCTCGAGCTTCACCGCGATCGCCCGGTCTCGGCGCGCGGCGTCACGCAGACCCGCCGCGACGGCTGCGAGCCTTCGGCGGGCCGCCGGGTCCTCGTAGTCGAGCACCGGTCCGTGGGGGACGTACCACATCGAGCGACCGAGCCGGAGCCGGCGTACCTGGGCTGCAGCGATCGCCACGATGGCCCCGCCCTGCTCGAGGACGAAGCGCCGCTGCGGCTCACCGTCGTGCGCGGCGACGGTCGACCAACCCCAGTCGTGCAGGAAGTCGCCGCTCGCCGTGCGCGCGAGGAAGTCCTGCCACGCAGCGTGATCGGCGTCGGTGGCCGGCCGGAAGCGTGGCGTCACGAGGCGTTCGGCTCCCCCGTCGGTCTCCCGGCCCGAGGGTGAGCGTCACGGTAGACCGAGCGGAGGGTGGCATCGGAGAGGTGGGTATAGATCTGCGTCGTGGCCAGGTTCGCGTGCCCCAGCAGCTCCTGCACGGCCCGCAGGTCCGCCCCGCCCTCCAGCAGATGCGTTGCGAACGAGTGCCGGAGCGTGTGCGGCGAGGTCCGCGTGGCGATGC
>DAINOY010000114.1:0-5710 GCA_036743735.1 Chloroflexota bacterium | reverse complement strand
CCGATCTTCCGCGTCTCCGACCGTCAATTCGTCAACGCGGCTCTGAAACTCTACGGCCGCCCGAACGGCTACGCGCGCGTCATGCGTGCATCGGTTCTGTCGGTGAACGGACGCGACTACATCGTCGCGTCGCGCGCGCTGGGCGAGTCGTCGAGCGGGATCCTCTTCCGCCGCATCCTGCCGAACTCGCTGACGCCGCTCATCGTCCAGGGCACGCTCGGCATTGCCGGCGCGATCCTGGAGGTGGCGGCCCTGTCGTTCCTGGGCCTCGGCGCCGACCCGACGGTCGCCGAGTGGGGCCAGATGATCGGCGCGGAACGGAACCAGGTCTTCAACTCGCCGCACCTGATCCTGTTCCCGGGCCTCGCCCTGGCCCTGAGCGTCCTGGGCTTCAACCTGCTCGGCGACGGCATCCGCGACGCGCTCGACCCGCGCCTGAACCGATGACGATTACCGAGCTGCGGGAGCAGCGTCCCGCCCCTGCGGCCCCCGACAAGCCGCTCCTCGACGTTCGCGGCCTGCGGACCAGCTTCCACACTCGCGACGGCGTCGTGCGGGCCGTCACCGGCGTCGACCTCCACGTCAATCGTGGCGAGATCCTTGGCCTCGTCGGCGAGTCGGGCTGTGGGAAGAGCGTGACGAGCCTGTCGCTCATGCGGCTCATCGCCAGGCCGGGGCGGATCGAGGCGGGCGAGGTGGTCTTCGACGGCACGGACCTGCTGAAGCTGCCCGAGAAGCGGATGCGGGAGATCCGCGGCAACCGGGTCAGCATGATCTTCCAGCAGCCGACGAGCAGCCTGAACCCGGTCTACTCGGTCGGCCACCAGCTCGGCGAGGTGCTCGAGTTGCACCGCAACATGAAGAAGCGGGCGGCCCGCGACCGCAGCCTCGAGCTGCTGCGCATGGTCGGCATTCCAGATCCGAAGCGCCGCCTGCAGGCCTACCCGCACGAGCTGTCGGGTGGCATGGCTCAGCGCGTCATGATCGCCATGGCGCTGGCCTGCGAGCCGGAGCTGCTCATCGCCGACGAGCCCACGACCGCGCTCGACGTCACGATCCAGGCCCAGATCCTGGACCTCATGCGCGGCCTGCAGGCCGATACCGGCACGGCGATCATCCTCATCACCCACGACCTGGGCGTCGTCGCCGAGATGTGCGACCGGGTCGCCGTGATGTACGCGGGCGAGATCGTGGAGCAGGCATCGGTCCGGAACCTGTTCGCCGATCCGCAGCACCCGTACACGCGCGGGCTGATCGGCTCGGTGCCGACGCTGGGGGACGTGCGCGACGAGCTGGCGACGATCCCGGGCAGCGTGCCGAACCTCATCGACCTGCCGGACGGCTGCCGCTTCGCGCCGCGCTGCCTCGACCGGGTCGAGTGGAATGTCGTCGAGGCCCTGGAGCAGCACCCCGAGCTGCTCGAGATCTCACCCGGGCACGAGGCGCGCTGCTGGCTGGCGCAGCGGACAGACGGGAACAAGCCATGACGACGGCACCGCAGATGGCCCGCCAGACCGATGTCGCCGGGGAGCCCGCGCCCGCCGCGCCCCTCGTCCAGGTCGAGAACCTGGCTGAGTACTTCCCGATCACCGGCGGCGTGCTCCAGCGCCGGGTCGGCGACGTCAAGGCGGTCGACGACGTCAGCTTCGAGGTTCGGCGCGGCGAGACGTTGGGGTTGGTGGGCGAGTCGGGCTGCGGCAAGACGACGGTCGGCCGCCTTCTCCTGCGCCTCATCGATCCGACGGCCGGGCGCATCGTGTTCGACGGCACCGACATCACGAAGCTGAGCGGCACTGACCTCAAGCCATTCCGGCGCCGGATGCAGATCATCTTCCAGGACCCGTTCGCCAGCCTCGATCCACGGACGCCCATCGGGGCCAGCATCGGCGATGGGCTGCGCATCCACGGCATGGGCACGCCGGCCGAGCGTCGCGACAAGGTGGCGAAGATCATGGAGCTGGTGGGGCTCCAGCCGTACCACGCGCGGCGCTACCCGCACGAGTTCAGCGGCGGGCAGCGCCAGCGGATCGGCATCGCGCGCGCCCTCGTCCTTGAGCCCGACCTCGTCGTCTGTGACGAGCCGGTCAGCGCGCTCGACGTGAGCATCCAGGCGCAGGTTCTCAACCTGCTCCGCTCGCTCCAGCGCGAGCTGGGGCTGACCTACGTCTTCATCGCCCACAACATGGGCGTCGTCGAGCACATCAGCGACCGCGTGGCGGTGATGTACCTGGGCGGGATGGCCGAGATCGCCGGCGCACGCGACATCTACCGCCTGCCGCTCCATCCATACACGATCGCCCTTCTCTCAGCGGTGCCGGTGGCGGACCCCGCGGGTCGCGATCGACGCCGCCGGATCATCCTGCTCGGCGACGTTCCCTCGCCGGTCAACCCACCGTCGGGCTGCCGCTTCCATACCCGCTGCTGGCTGCGCAAGCAGCTCGGCAACCCCGAGCGCTGCGCGACCGAGCGCCCGGCGGTGCGCGACGTCAAGCCGGGCCACGGCGTTGCCTGCCACTTCGCCGAGCAGCTCGTCGACATCGAGCGCCGCGACCAGCTCATCTCGGCTGCCGCGGCGGTGAGCGACGCGCGCACGGTCAGCGACGAGGAGGTCGTGACCCCCGGGCCGATGCCGGCGCCGGACGAGGGTGGGGTCTTCGACCGGCCGGGCGGAGACGACATCGGGGGAGAGGCGCAGAGCCGCCTCTGACAGGCGCGGCACGCTACGCTGTCGCGCATGATCGTCCGGATCGCGCTCGCGCAGATCGCTCCGCGCCTCGGCGACGTGGACGGGAACCTCGAGCTGGTCAGCCAGCGCGTTGCCGCCGCCGCTGGAGACGGCGCGGACCTCATCGTCTTCCCGGAGCTGGCGCTCACCGGCTACCTGCTCCAGGACCTCGTGCCGGAGGTCGCGATGCGCGCCGACGATCCGCGACTGGCCAGCCTCAGCGACGGCGCCGCCGAGTCGATGGTCGCGGTTGGCTTCGTCGAGGAGACGCCCGAGCACCGGTACTGCAACAGCGTGGCGCTGCTGCGCGGCGGGCAGGTGATCGGCCTGCACCGCAAGGTCTACCTGCCGACCTACGGGCTCTTCGACGAGGGCCGTTTCACCCGCGCCGGCGACACCATCCGGACGGTCCGGGTGGGGGAGCCGCTGGGACGCATCGGTCTCAGCGTGTGCGAGGACTTCTGGCATGCCAGCCTGCCGATGCTCCAGGCGGCCGACGGCGCAAGCCTGCTCGTCAACGTCGCGGCAGGCCCCTCGCGCGCGCCGGGCAGCGCGGCCGGGATGGTGGCGATCGCCGGCTGGCACAAGATGCAGGACACCTACGCGCTGCTCGGCACGGTGGGGATCGCGTTCTGCAACCGCGTCGGCAACGAGGAGGGGCTCACCTTCTGGGGTGGCTCGCGTCTCCTCGCCCCTGACGGGCGGGTCCTCGTCGAGGCGCCGCTGTGGGAGGAGGCGCTCGTCATCGGCGAGCTCGAGACCGACGACCTGCGCATGCAGCGCTACACCCTCCCGCTCCTGGCCGACGAGCGGCTCGAGCTCGTGCGACGCGAGCTGGACCGGATCATCGCCGAGCGGGCGGAGCTGCCGGTTGTCGAAGAGGCGCCGGAGGAGATGCCGCTGCCGGGTGTGCCGGAGTGACGAGCGCCTCGCCGGAGCGGGCGGTCCTGCCGGCCATCGAGCCGGCGCAGGCGGTCGGCGTCATCATCGGCTTCATTCGCGGCCAGCTCGAGCAGACTGGCTTCGAGCGCGTGGTGCTGGGCCTGTCGGGTGGCGTCGACTCGGCCACGGTCGCCTACCTGTGCGTCGAGGCGCTGGGGTCGGCGAACGTCCACACCGTGCGCCTGCCATATCGGACCTCATCGGATGCATCGGAGACCGATGCCTTGGCGGTGGTCGAAGCCCTCGGCTGCTCGACCGAGCTCGTCGAGATCACGCCCATGGTCGACCCGATGCTCGCCGTCATGCCCGACGCCGACAACGTCCGTCGCGGGAACGTCATGGCCCGGCAGCGGATGATCGTGCTCTTCGACCGCTCGGCGCGCGACGGGTCGCTCGTCGCGGGGACCAGCAACAAGACCGAGGCGCTGCTCGGGTACGGCACGCTCTATGGCGACATGGCCTGCGCCTTCGCGCCGATCGGCGACCTCTACAAGAGCCAGCTGCGCGACGTGGCGCGCCACCTGGGCGTGCCCGAGCGGATCCTGGCCAAGCCGCCGTCCGCCGACCTGTGGCCCGGACAGACCGACGAGACCGAGCTGGGCTTCACGTACGACGCGGTCGACCGCATCCTCTACGCGCTCGTCGACCGGCGCTGGACGGTGGACCGATGCGTGGCGGCGGGGCTCGACCGGCGGCTGGTCGAGGCGGTCGCGCGCCGCGTGGCGCTCATGGAGTTCAAGCGCCAGACGCCGCCGGTGGCGAAGGTCTCGTTGCGCACGCCCGGGATCGATCACCTCTATCCACGCCGGCGCCCGGGGTCTCGGCGATCGTAGTGCGGCGCTGCCGCCGAAATGTCGTCATCTGCCCGTTCTGGCGACCGTAGCGCGGCGCTGCCGCCGATCTGTCGTCGCCTGCCCGTTCTGGCGACCGTAGCGCGGCGCTGCCGCCGACATGTCGTCGCCTGCCCGTTCTGGCGACCGTAGCGAGGCGCTGCCGCCGAAATGTCGTCATCTGCCCGTTCTGGGGACCGTAGCGAGGCGCTGCCGCCGAAATGTCGTCATCTGCCCGTTCTGGCGACCGTAGGCAAGCCAGCGCGCCTGTTCGCGACCCGCGGCCCGGGCTTCTGAGCGTGAAAGGGCACGCGATTCCGCGCCGCGCGCCTCGTGAACGTGCCTAGCGTCGTCACAACGGACAGGTGACGATTTTGCGGGCCAAGCGGGGCCTGAACCACGTCCAACGAGCCAGCGGCAGCGCACGGCAGAGCCGAACAGCGTGCGCAGGATCCCAGCCGCCGGGTAAGCGCCGGCTAACGGTGCGGTAAGCGGCCTGGGCTAGCCTCCATGGGTGAGCGACCGACTCGCCCCGGACACGCTCGAGGTGACCCGCGGCGATCGCGGGATGGAGGAGAAGATCCATGAACAAGGTCATGCTCGTAGGGCGCCTGACGCGCGATCCGGAGCTGCGCTCGCTGCCCTCGGGGAAGCCGGTCGCGAACTTCGTGATCGCCACGAACGAGTACCGCGGCAACGGGGCAGGCGAGCGGACGGAGTACCACAACGTCGTGGCGTGGGACCGCCTGGCCGAGATCTGCGGCCAGTTCCTGTCGAAGGGCCAGCTCGTCGACGTCGAGGGGCGGCTGCAGACGCGGCAGTGGGACGATGACGCGGGAAAGCGGCACTGGAAGACCGAGGTCGTGGTTGCCTCGCTGGAGATGCTCTCAGGTCGCGGGAAGAAGGACTACGCCCGCGAGGCGCAGGCGGTCGCGGCGGGACCGGAAGGCTCAGAGGACGCGCCTGCCTCGGGCAACGGCACGTCGACCGAGCCGATCGAGGAGCTCGTCGCGCTCTGAACCGCGGATTGGCGGCCGTCCGTTCGAGGGGCGGCCGCCCATCGGTCCAGTGGGCGGTGGCAGACAACGGAGTCGAGCCGTTCGACCCGGTACGCTGGCCGCATGGATCTGCCACTCGCGAGCTTGGAACGACTGCTGGACTCGCGGGTCGTCGACTCCGAAGTTGCTCCGACCCCCGGGGGCCCGAAGAACAG
>DAINOY010000113.1:0-5829 GCA_036743735.1 Chloroflexota bacterium | reverse complement strand
CGAGGATTCGAACCTCGGTTCACGGATCCAAAGTCCGCTGTCCTACCACTAGACGACGGGGCAACGGATCGGTTCGCGACGAGGCTAGCAGGTCGCGGCGGCAGACAGAAAAATGGAGCGGAAGACGGGACTCGAACCCGCGACCCTCACCTTGGCAAGGTGATGCTCTACCAACTGAGCCACTTCCGCCCGTGCGCCGATTCTAGCGTATCCGTCCAACCCGGAAGGATGGTGCCGAGGGTCAGATTCGAACTGACGACACCCGCCTCTTCAGGGCGGTGCTCTACCAACTGAGCTACCTCGGCGAGACGGGCGCCAGGGGCCTGCGCAGGATACCGATGCCGGGTGCGGGCTGCAACCACGCCGGCTCGTGCATCATCGGTTCGGCGGTCGTCCGGAACTGGAGCCCGATGCGCCAAGGCCCGCTGGGAAGGCCATCCCGAATTGCCCGGCGATCCCCTCCAGCGTTCGGATCCGCTCCGCGATCGGCGGGTGCGTGTCCCACATCGTCTTGGCTCGCTCCTCGAAGCTCTTGATCGGGTTGACGATGTAGAGGTGCTGCGTGGCGCGGTTCGCGACCTCGAGCACGTCCGGATCGTCGGCGATGCGACGCAGCGCGCTGGCGAGGCCCACCGGGTTGCGCGTCAGCTCCACGGCGCTCACATCGGCCAGCGACTCGCGCCGCCGGCTCACCGCCAGCTGGACCATGCGCGACACGATCGGGGCCAGGATCGCGAGCACGATCGCAACGACGAAGATGATCAGCGTGATCCAGCCGCCGCCTCCTTCGCTCCGGTCGCTGCCGCGCCGTCGCCCGCCGCCCCAGAACGTGAAGCGCAGGAAGAAGTCGGAGAGCAGCGCGATGCCGCCGACCAGCACCCCTACCAGCAACGCGAACCGGATGTCGTAGTTCCCGACGTGACTCAGCTCGTGGCCGATGACGCCCTGGAGCTCCTCGCGATTCAGCTTGGCGAGCATCCCCGTCGTCACGGCGACCGACGCGTGCTTCGGGTCGCGACCGGTGGCGAAGGCATTCGGCGCGCTGTCGTCGATGACATACAGCCGTGGCGGCGGCAGGCCGCCCGCCAGCCGCATCTCCTCCACGACGTTGACGAGCTGCCGGTAGGCATCCGGCGGGTTGGCGCGATCGACCTCCTTCGCGCCGCTCACGCCAAGCACGACCTTGTCGCCACCGAAGTACGAGCCGATGCTCAGCGCCACCGCGATCCCAAGCGCCACGAGCGCGCCGACCCAGCCGACGTCCATCGCGTAGCCGACCGCCGCGCCGAGCACGGCGAAGAGGACCGCCACGATGCCGAGCAGCAGCCACGAGTTTCGCCGGTTGCGGGCGATCTCGCGGTAGAAGGTGGTGGGCGCCGGCGCGGCGCTCATCGGTTCAGCTGGTGCGCAGGTTCACTTCCGGAACGGCGGCGTCGGCCTCCTCGATCTGGAAGTAGTCGCGCTCGCGGAAGCCCAGCATGCCCGCGTAGACGACGTTGGGGAAGGTCTGGATGGCGGTGTTGTACTCGCGCACGGTGCTGTTGTAGTGCTGGCGCGAGAAGCCGATCTGGTTCTCGGTGGTGGTCAGCTCCTCCTGGAGCTGCATGACGTTCTGGTTCGATTTCAGGTCGGGGTAGGCCTCGACCAGGGCGAAGAGCTGGCGCAGCGCGCCGGTCAGGAAATTCTCCGCCTGGGCCGATTGCCCGGCGTTCGCCGGGCCCGCCTGCTGCGCGGTCACCGCCTGGTTTCGAGCTTCGATGACGCGCGTCAGCGTCTCCTGCTCGAAATCCATGTAGCCCTTCACCGCGTTGACGAGGTTCGGGATGAGATCGTGCCGTCGCTTGAGCTGGACGCTGATCTGGTTCCAGCCTTCGTCGACCTGGTTGCGCAGCCGTACCAGCCCGTTGTAGGCGAAGATCAGGAACAGCACCAGGACCGCGATGACGATCAGGACGATCCAGAGTGGACTCATCGGAGCTCGGGTCCTTTCTTCCGAGTGTGGCTTCGGAATGCTAACAGCGGCCGATGGTGGGCGGTGAGGGGCTCGAACCCCCGACCCCCTCGGTGTAAACGAGGTGCTCTGACCAGCTGAGCTAACCGCCCTCCGGCGAGGGTAGCATGCCGTACCGGGCATGTTCGCGCGGAGAGGTGGTGCGTGGGTGCACCACCTGCGGTCAATATTTGCATGACGCCCATATTGCGTAGAGCGGGACCCGGGGAGTACGTTCAGCGATCAGACGGGGCCGGTCTCCCCGGCGGCAGGAATTCGTCCCGACGGGGCGGCCTGAACGCGACCGAGACCGCGTTGGAGTGGTTCCAGGATGGCCCGAGACCCATCCACAGCGGATCACGTCGGAGGGCGACGCTCTCGCTGCACGCCCTCGCTCGCGCCGATCCCCGCAGCGCACCGTCTCATCGTTCCGCAGCGCCCGCGACCCCAGGTCACGGCGCCGTTCCGCATGCCCGCGAGCTGACACCAAGGAGGGTTGGGTCAATGCGCCGCATCATCGAGACGAGCCTGAGGTTCCGGCTCCTGGTGCTCGGCATCGCGGCCGGCGCCCTGGTCCTGGGCATCGCCCTGCTGCCCAGGGCGCCTGTCGACACCGTGCCGGAGTTCTCGCCGCCGTACGTCGAGGTCCAGACCGAGGCCCTGGGGCTCTCCGCGCAGGAGGTCGAGCAGCTCATCACCGTCCCGCTCGAGGCCGACCTGCTCAACGGCGTCGCCTGGCTCGACTCGATCCAGTCTGAGTCGATCCAGAGCCTGTCGTCGATCGTTCTCACCTTCGAGCCGGGGACCGACCCGATCCGAGCGCGCCAGATGGTGAGCGAGCGGTTGACGCAGGCCCATGCCCTGCCGAACGTCTCGCGGCCACCGGTCATGCTCCAGCCCCTCTCGTCCTCGAACCGGCTGATGATGGTCGGCCTGTCGTCAGATGACCTGTCACTCATCGAGATGTCGGTGCTGGCGCGCTGGAACATCCGCCCGCGGCTGATGGGCGTGACGGGCGTCGCGAACGTCGCGATCTGGGGCCAGCGTGAGCGGCAGCTGCAGGTGCTCGTCGATCCGGAACGGCTCGACCGGGCCAATGTCGCCCTCGACGACGTCGTGGAGACCGCCGGCAATGCGCTGTGGGTCTCGCCGCTCACCTTCCTCGAAGCCTCGACCCCCGGGACCGGCGGGTTCATCGACACGCCGAACCAGCGCTTCGGTATTCAGCATGTCTTCCCCATCGACTCCGCCGACGATCTCGCCCGAGTCTCGCTCGAGTCAACAGAGAGCGAGGTCTCGCCCGGCCTGCGGCTGGGCGACGTGGCCGATGTCGTCGAGGACCACCAGCCGCTCATCGGCGACGCGATCCTCGAGGGCGGCCCGGGCCTGCTGCTCGTCGTCGAGAAATTCCCCGAGGCCAACACCCTGGAGGTGACGCGCGACGTCGAAGCCGCGCTGGCAGCGATGGCGCCGGGCCTCGGTGGCGTCAACATCGACACCACGGTCTTCCGCCAGGCGACGTTCCTGGAGTCGGCGATCGACAACCTCACGCTCACCGTCCTGCTGGCACTGATCCTGGCGGCGATCGCGGTGACCGGCCTGCTGCTCAGCTGGCGCGCCGCGGTCGTGTGCCTGGTGGCCATGGTCGTGTCGCTGGCGACGGGAGCGCTCGTCCTCGTCCTCCTGGGCGCCACGATCAACGCGATGGTGGTCGCGGGCTTCATCGCCGCGGTCACCGTCGTCGTCGACGACGCGATCATCGGGGCGACGGCGATCCTGCGGCGCCGGCGAACGTCAGCTGATGCGGAACGGCCGTGGGCCTCGTTCGTCGCCGATGCGATGGTCGGGACGCGCACCCCCCTCGCCTACGCGGCAGCCGTCATCCTGCTGACAGTCGTGCCGCTCCTCCTCATTGGCGGAGCAACCGGCGCCTTCGTCCCGGCCTTGCTCGGGGCATACGCGGCAGCGCTCGGCGCGGCAACCGTGGTCGGGCTCACGCTCACGCCGGCACTCACCTACCTCCTGATGCGGCCCGACGCGGACGCCGAGGAGCTGTCGCCGGTCGGGCGGCGCATCCACGACGCCTACGGTGCGCTGCTCGGCAGCGCGCTGCGCCACGGCAACCCGATCCTCGCTATCGGCGGCGCCACCGCCATTGGTGTCGTCGTCCTGTTCGGATTCTCGATGGCGCCGAAGCTCAGCGCTTCGGGCATTCCGGCCTTCGAGGAGCGGGACCTCCTCATCCACTGGGACGGGCCGCCAGGGACCTCACATACCGAGATGAGCCGGATCGTCGGCCAGGCGAGCGCCGAGCTGCGTGGCCTGCCGGGGATCCGCAGCGTCGGTGCGCACCTGGGCCGGGCGATCACGGCGGACCAGGTGGTCGCGGTCAATTCCGGCGAGATCTGGATCGGCGTCGAGCCAGATGCCGACTACGACGCCACGCTCGCGTCGATTCAGGGGGTGGTCGACGGCTACCCGGGACTCGAGCGCGAGCTGATCACCTATCCGTCGGAGCGGATGCGGCAGATCCTGGGCGGGCCCGCCGGCGACCTGACGGTCCGGATCTTCGGACAGGACACCGAGCTGCTGCGGGCCAAGGCCGCCGAGGTGCATGACCGCCTCGGCGCGATCGACGGCATCACCGCGGTCGAGGTCGAGGCGCAGGTCGACGAGCCGACGATCGAGATCCAGGTGGACCTCGATGCGGCGGCGGCCCATGGGCTGAAGCCCGGAGACGTGCGCCGCGCGGCCGCGACCATGCTCTCGGGCGTCCAGGTGGGTTCGCTCTTCGACGATCAGAAGGTCTTCGACGTCGTGGTGTGGGGGGCTCCCGACCTGCGCCGGAACCTCACCGCGGTCTCGGAGCTGCTGATCGACACCCCGGACGACGGCCTCGTGGCCCTCGGAGAGGTGGCCGACGTGCGCATCGCGCCGACGCCCACGGTCATCCGGCGCGACGCCGTCCAGCGCGCCATCGACGTGAGCGCCACGATCAGCGGACGCGACCTGGGCGGCGTGCTCGACGACGTCGATGCGGCGCTCGCCACGATGGAGTTCCCCCTCGAGAGCCACGCCGAGGTGCTTGGCTTCGCCGAGGAGCGGCAGGCCCATCTGCTGGCGCTGCTGGCTGTCGCGGCGGGCGCCGCCATCGGCGTCATCCTCGTGCTCCAGGCCGCCTTCGGCAGCTGGCGACTCGCCCTGGGTGTCTTCGTGGCGCTCCAGGCGGCACTGTCAGGGGCCGTGATCGCCGCGCTGCTCATCGGTGAGGCCGGCGGCATCGGGTCGTTGGCCGGGTTGCTGGCGATCCTGGGCCTCGCCGTTCGGAACTGCGTGCTCCTCGTCGCTCGCACCCCGAGCCCGGACGAGCCGACGAGCTCGCGCGACGAGCTCGTCCTGGAGGGCGCTCGCGAGCGCCTGGCACCGATGCTCATCTCCGCCGCGGTCATCGCGGCGGTCATGGCGCCGTTCGCCGTCCTCGGCTGGCGGGCCGGGCTCGAGATCGACTACCGGATTCGCCTCTATGGAGTGCCGCTCGCATGGACGTCGCGGATCGATGTCTGGGAGCCGAACCATCGGTTCGTCGATCGCCAGATTGAGGGTCCGTATTTATGGTGGCGCCACGAGCACCGATTTGAAACGGCCGGCGGCGCAACGCGTGTGACCGACGAGGTCGAGTACCTGCCGCGGGCTGCGTGGATAACCGCGCGTCCGGTGCGTCGGGATGTTGAGCGGATCTTCCGCTATCGGCAGGACGCGCTGCAGCAGATCTTCCAGCAGCCGCCGCTCGTGAAGCCTCATGATCGCTGAGCAACGATACGAGGACGAGCCGCGTCTCC
>DAINOY010000112.1:0-5830 GCA_036743735.1 Chloroflexota bacterium | reverse complement strand
CTTTCGACGACGTGGCGCGCTGGATCAATGGCCTCGACGTTGAAGAACGTATGGAGCTCGATCCGCTTCCTGGCAAGGATCGGGGTGGCCATCTCGGACACCGACTCGATGGTGAAGGCACGCCCGATCGGCGAGCAGTAGTGGATCTCCGACCGATCACGGATCCCCCGCTCGCGCAGCTCAGCCTCGATGAGGAAGGCGATCTCGAGCGGCGCCGGCGGGCATTTGTACGGCATCCCGCCGATGGCGATCACGATCCGCCCGCCGCGAAACGCGTCGAGGGCGCCGCGCAGCCGTTGCGCGGCGGTGAGGCCGTAGAAGTGGTGCGCCTCCTCGTCGAAGTGGGCGATCTCCTCCGGCACGATCCGCGCACCGGTCGCGATGATGAGCCAGTCGTAGACGAGCGGCCCGCCGGGGTCGATCGCCACGCAGCGGGCGTCGCTGTCGATTCGCAGCGCGCGACCGATCCGCAGCGCGACCCGCCGATCGAGCAGGCTGCGCTCCGGGCGGATGAGCCGATCGGGCTGCTCGCTGCCCATCGCCAGGTACATGAACCCCGGCTGGTAGACGTGTTCGCCCCCCTCATCGACGAGCGTCACGCTTGCCTCGCCGCGGTCGATTCGCTGTCGCAGGCGGCGGGCCAGCAGGTTGGCGGCGAGCGTGCCGCCCACGCCGCCGCCCAGGATCGCGATGCGCTGCATCGGCCTACCGTCGCTTCTCGACGAAGATCTCGTCGTAGCCCTCACGGGCCTCGATGCCGACCAGGCGGTGCCCAGCCTTCTCGACCCACGCCGGGATGTCGATGCGCGACCCGGCATCGCTCGACCAGACGGCGATCACGTCGCCGACCGCCCCCTCGCGGATCGCCCGGATCAGCTCCATGAGCGGTCCCGGGCAGAAGCTGCCGCGGGCGTCAAGCGTTCGGTTGACCGGGACTTCGACGACCATCATCGGTCTGCTCCTTCCCTGCGCTAGATGAACAGCGTGGCGTCGGCCGACGCCATCAGCTCGAGGGCCGCCGCGGCGCCCGCCGGCTCCTCGACGCCGTCGATGAGCTGCTCGCGCCCGATCCCGAGCATGTCGAGCGACATCTGGCACGGGATGAGGCGGACCCCCATGGCCTGGGCGATCTCGAGCAGCTCGGCGGGCTGGGCCACGCCCTGCTGCCGCGCGAGGCGCTTCATCATCCACGGCCCCATGCCGAAGAAGTTCATCCTGCTCAGCTTCAGATGCGTGATGCCGGGCCGGTTGAGGATCGAGAGCCCGCGCTGCATCCAGTTCCTGCCCGTGATGCGCTGATCTGCGCGCACGAGCGGGAAGAGACCCCAGAACGTGAAGAACAGGGTGACCGTCATTCCCGCAGCGGCCGCGCTCGTGGCGAGAATCAGGCTCGCCCACGTCCGCTCCAGGTCGCCGCTCTCGGCGACGATGACGATCTCCTTGGTCTTTACCGGTTGCGCCGCGTCCGCCACCGGCGCGCCAGCTGGCTGTTGATCGGCGATCGAGGTGACGAGAAGCTGCTCGAGCTCCTCCTCCATGCGCGATCGCGACTTCACGGTCATCGTGGACCTCACTTCCTGCGCAGCACGAAGCGATACACGCCGTCGTGCTCCGACGACTCGACGAGCTCGTTGCCCGTCGTTCGCGACCAGGCGGCGAAATCAGCCCTCGAACCGGCGTCCGTGGCGAGGATCTCGACGAGCTCGCCGGCGGCAAGGGTGCGCACCGCCTGCGCCGCCTTGATGATCGGCATGGGGCACGCGAGACCGCGTGCGTCGACCGAATGCGCGACCTGGAGTGTCATACCGCACCTCCTCAGATGAAGAGCACCTGGGCCTGTTCGGCGTCAGCCCAGAACGAGGCGACGCCTTCGACGCCATCCACCAACGGGTCGAGATCGGCCATCTCGATGCCGAGCAGGTCCATCGACAGCGAGCAGGCTTCGATCTGGACCTCGCCGATCTCCTTGGCCTGGCGGAGGGTCTCTGCCCAGCTGGCCTGGCCACGTGCGCGAAGGTTGTGCACTGCCCTCGCCCCTGCCTCGCCGGCCTCCGGCGCGAGGCCATGGTCCGCATCGATCCGATCGGCGCGGAAGGCATCGAGCGCCCAGTACTGGAGGAAGAGGTGGACCGGGCGGCCGAGCGCGGCCGCACCGGCGACCAGGACGGCGGCCGCGTTCAGGCGATCATCCGTCCCGGAGAAGAGGGCCAGCGCGAGTCGATCGTTCATCGTCGCGTCTCTCAATGCTGGAGGTCGATGACGAGGCGCGGCGGGTCGTCGAGCGTCAGCACGCGCAGGCACGGCTGCTTCGCGAGCCCGATGTACCAGTTGCTGACCGCCTCGAAGTCGCCGACCTCGTACAGCGCCGTCAGCGTCGGGTAGTTCGGATCGAAGCGGGTCGCGCCGTCATAGACCGGCTGGAAGTTCTCGTCGAGCTTGGTTCCGCCCTGGAGCACGACCTCGAGGACCGTGCCGCCTGGCACCGACATCGGGAGACCCGACGGCGTCTGGGTCAGTGGCGGCTGCGCGACGCGCAGCGCGTACGCCGGAATGCCAGGAGGACCGCCCGCGCGTCCCTGCGCGAACTCGAAGACGATACGGTCGAAGTCGGCATGCTGGCCGACGCGAACGTCGGTGATCACGGCCTGGTCGACCGCTCCGGCTGCGTCGATCGTCGGCGTGACGCAGGCGAACGGCGGCAGCGAGGCATGCGGTTCGGATGCCGACCCGGTCTCCGTCGGGGACGGGGCCTGGGTGACCGATTCGGTGGCAGTCGGCGTGAGGCTGGCGGATTGGCTCGCGGAGGCGGACGCCGATGCCGGGGCGCTCGCACTCGGTTCAACCGGAGGCGTCCGCGTGCCAGTGCCGCAGCCGCCGAGGACCAGGCTTGCGCCGAGCAGGCCGGCGAGCAGAAGACCTGTGCGCCGAGTCACTTCGCCGCCTCCTCTCGAACCTCCTCGCCCCAGCGTCGCGCGCGCTCGAGCTCACCCTCGCGGAGCGGGCCGGTCTTGTCCTTCACCACGAACTTCTGCGCCTTCGCGATGGGCCGATATCCGGCGGCCGCGAACATCCGCTCGATGTCTCCTGTGGCGCCGCGCGGCGACCACCAGATGCGCGTCTCGAAGGCCGCGACCACCGCCTCGCGGCGCGGCAGCGATCCGAGCCACGCGCGGAGCGATGGATGGGCGAGGTCCGGTGGCGTGCTCGAGCCGGCTTCGTCGCGAGCGATCGACTCGCGGATGCGGTCGTCGGCCAGGCGAAAGCCCTGCACCGGCGCGCCGGCCACGATGAGATCGGCTTCCGCGACCTTCTGCGGCGTGGCCGCGTCGGTGGTGAGCGCCTCGGCGTCCGGACCGATGCCTGCTGCCACTTCGCGGGCGATCGCCGCGGTGTTGCCCCAGAGTGACTCATAGACGACCAATGCCTTCATGGCGTCGCCTCCTGACTGTGATGCATCTCGTCGGGTTCACGGTCCCGCTCCGGCTTCGGCGGATCCAGTGCCGCTCGCACCGATCTCGCGGGCCATCGGTCAGCCCCCGTGCGGCGAGCGGACGGATGACCTCCGGCCCGCCCGCTTGGTGACCCTTGGCAGTGGGCCGGCGGGCGACCGCACCGGCAGCATCGGTCCGTCAGCAGTAGCGCCGAGGAACCTGGCATGACGCTCGCTCCGAAGTCGATGCGCGTCGGCAACCTCATGACGGTGGACCCGGTCGTGGTCGAGGCCGATGCTCCAGCGGGGGAGGCTGAACGCCTCATCAAGACCTACCGGGTGACCGGCCTGCCGGTCGTGAGCGGCGGGGTCATCGCCGGAGTCATCAGCCAGAGCGACCTCGTCGTCGCCCGCTCGAGCGCGATGGTGAGCGACAACTGGAACCGCCTGCGCGTGCGCCACCTGATGACGACGCCCGCCGTGACGATCCACGCCGGGACGTCGCTCCAACGCGCGGCGGGCCTCATGGTCAGTGGCCATATCCACCGGCTCGTCGTCGTGGACGACGAGGACGTCCCGATCGGGATCCTGAGCTCGCTCGATCTGCTTCGCGTCCTCCTGGAGGATCCTGCCCTCGCCTGAGGCGCGTGGCGGCGCCCCGGCCGGAACTCATGCCGGCCGGGGCGTTGTCGTGTCCGCCGGTCAGCGGGTGTGCCAACCCGCGGCCAGGTCGGTACCGGATCAGCCCGCCGGCTGCGGCTGTGCGCCCAGCGCCCGGACTGGCGCCGTGCCCGCGCGCAGCGTGCGCCACGCCGCGAGCACCACCGCGCCAATGCCGAGGATCGAAAGGATCGCGGTCACGAGCGGGATGAAACCAGCGACGAACGCGACGGCCAGGCCGACCGTCACATCGGCGTACGGTCGCTCGGCGACCGGACGTTCGGCGACGCCGCCCCGGCGCCCCAGGAGCCACTCGCCGAGCCAGATGGCCGCGACGATGTTCCCGACGAACGCCACCGCCGGCCAAACGACGAAGAGGACGCCCAGTCCTGCCGGGATGCCGATCACCGTCGCCATCGCGATCAGCGCGAGCACCGGCGGCACGATCATCGCCAGCAGACCGATGAGCACGGTCGTTCCCGGCTCCTGACGGATCAGCTCCGCAGCAGCCCGCGCCTGGCGCCCGGCCAGCCCGGCGACCAGCAGTCCCGCCGCCAGCGTCGCGATCCCGACGCCGACCCAGATCGCCAGTGCGGCCAGCCCGATGAACACGCCGAACGCCGCCACGTCGCCGGCGATGTCTTTCACGACGCCGCCGATCGCTGCACCTTCGGCGCGCTCCACGCTGGAATTGAGGCGAAGGACGTCGCCGACGACGGTGCTTCAGCACGTTGGCCGAGGGTCGCTACGTGCGCCCGGCGCACAGAACGGCCAAGGACCCGCCCGCCAGGCCCGCGAATGTGCGCCCGGCGCACAGAACGGCCAAGGACCCGCCCGCCAGGCCCGCGAATGTGCGCCCGGCGCACAGAACGGCCAAGGACCAGGCGGATGGAGTGTGTTGGTTGGCCGATACGTGCACGGGGCGCACATTCCGGGGCGCGATCCGCGCCTCGGTGGCCGATGCGTGCACGGGGCGCAAATCCCGGGGCAGGAGCGGGGCACACGCCCGGGTCGCACGGCCCGGCCTCGGACGGTTCAGCTCCCCGGAGGTCCGCCCAGGTGATGCTTCGCCACGAATGCGGCCGCCTGAGCCCGCCGCTGGAGATCGAGTTTGGCGAGGATGCTGCTGACGTAGTTCTTCACCGTCTTGTCGGACAGGAAGACTTCCGCCGCGATCTCCTTGTTCGTCTTCCCCTCCGCCACCAGGAGCAGGATCCGGCGCTCCTGGGCGGTCAGCTGCGACAGCTCGTCGGTCTCGTCGCCGCTCGCAGCTCGGCGCACCCGGTCGAGCACCTTCTCGGTCACCGCCGGGTCCAGCAGCGATTCGCCGCGCCCAACGGCCTCGAGCGCGGAGACGAGGTCCCGGCCGCGGATCTGCTTGAGGAGATACCCGCTCGCACCGGCGACGATCGCTGACAGCACCGCCTCCTCATCGGGGTAGCTGGTGAGCATGATCACTTTCGTCTCCGGGCGGGCGGTCCGGATGTCGCGGCAGGCCTCGATGCCGGAGCCATCGGGCAGGCGCACATCCATGACCACGACATCGGGCTCGAACCTGGCTGCCTCGGCCACCGCCTGTGCCGCGGTGCCGGCCTCGGCCACGATCTCGAACCCGGGACGCCGCTCGAGCAGGGCCACCAGTCCCTGCCGCACGACCTCGTGGTCGTCCACGACGAGGAGGCGCAAGGGCCGGGGCGTGGCCGCTGCCTCGGGTTCGTTCATGGTCGCTCTCCTCCACCA
>DAINOY010000111.1:0-5865 GCA_036743735.1 Chloroflexota bacterium | reverse complement strand
GAGGCGTGCTCGTTGAGGCGGCCACGCTCCCCGCTGGTGTCGGCGTCGCGCTCGCGCTCGGCGCCGGCGTGCCGGTGCTGCCAGCCTCGCTCCCCTCCGGCGTCGGGGTCGGGGTCGCGATCGCCTCCGGGGCGTTCTCGAAGACGGCTTCTGCGCTGTTGCATTGACCGTCATCGTCAACTTCGACATCCTGCCAAGCTGGCTCCGCCAGCTCGTACCCCGCGGGTGGCGTGATCTCCGTCACGCGGAGGACGACGTCCTCCGGAAGCCCTGTGATGCAGAACTCGCCGTTGACGTCCGTCGTGAACGTCCCAGGCTGGCCCTCGACCGTAAAGACCGCGCCCTCGAGGCGAATGACGCGACCGGTGTCGGTGCGAAGCGTGCTGATCTTTCGAATCTTCAACGATGCGTCGTCTGTGTCGGGGGTCTTCGACGGCTTGGGCGTCGGCGTGATCGCAGGCGTCGGCGTCGGCGTCGGCGTCGGCGTCGGCTGAACGCACAGTTCCTCGTTTGCCGTCGCCTGTGTCTTCACCCGCTTGTCGCTTGCCCAGCGAGCATGCAGCGTCGAGCCGCCGCGCGCCGTGTCGAAGGTGTGCGTGCCGGCGCTGCCAAAGTCCTCGGTCCAGGCGCTGCTGAAGTCAGCGCTCCAGCTGAACTCGATGTTGTAGTCGGCCTCCTGCGGAAGGACGATCTTCCACGAGTACGAGTTCGCATTCGGAGCGCAGAGCGCCGACAGGGTTGGTTGGCTCCAGCCGAGTGCCCCACCAATCGAAAGGGTGAGCAGCATCGCGGAAACCGAAATTGTGATGATGGCCGCTCGAATCGCTCGTGCGTGCCGGACGCGGGTATTCATGTGACTCCTCGAGATAAGTTCGAAAATGCCGCTGCGACTCGTCGCTCCAGCTGGACCATCGACCGTCTCGATCAGATCGCGGCCCCGCTGTGATGACCATACGAAAGTCCTAGTACGGATGTCACCCCCGCCCCTCCGTCCGGAGGTGCGGTCCCGTGCCAAACAGGGTGGTTAGGGGATGAAACTGACGGTGCCGACGGTCACCACTCGCCACCAAGCAAGATCCAATCCGCGGCCAGACCTCTGGACGAGTCTCAATTCGTGCGGCCGCGAGCCTCGAGCAGGACCACCTGCGTCTCGTCGGGCAGCGAGGAGCTCGTCACCTGCGCCTTCGGCTGGCGCAGTGGCTCGGTGACCGCCATCTCGTTGAGGAACTTCTCCGGTCCCTGCAGGTCGGTCGAGCCGCCGTCGACGGCGTAATGCATCGGGATCACGATCTTGGGGCTGATCTGCGCCACCACCTCGGCTGCCTCGGACGGGGCCAGCGTGAAATTGCCGCCGACCGGGACGAGCAGCACGTCGACCGGCCCGATCTCCGCCATCTGCTCCTCGCTCAGGAGGTGCCCGAGGTCGCCGAGGTGACAGATGTGGACGCCATCGACCTCGGCCGTGAAGACGATGTTCTCGCCGCGCTCGCTGCCGCCGACGGCATCGTGGAACGTCCGCACCCCGGTGAGAAGCACCTCGTGGAACTCGTACTCACCCGGGCGGGTCAGCGTCAGCCCGGCGGTGATCGAGCGCACGTAGGAGTGGTCGGCGTGCGCGTGGCTGATCGTCAGCAGATCGACGTCGTGCTTGCCGGCCACGAAGCCGGTCGAGGGTGGGCATGGATCGGTGATGACGGTGGCGTCGCGGCCGCGCAGGCGGAAGCAGGCGCGCCCGTACCAGGTGATTTCCATCGGTCGACCGATGCTAGCGGAAACGCACGAGCGCCGGTGCCCGCCCAATGACACCGGCGCTCGAAGGAGGGAGGGTGGAGGGAGAAACCTTGGTGGGTTCCTATCTCACACTCACGATCCTAGGAGCCCGATATCAATGCGCGGCTTGCCGTGCATGAAGAAACCTGAATCTTCGGCTGCCTACAATCCGCGGACCGATGTCCACCACCAGCCAGCGCATTGCCGCGATCGCGGTCCTCGCCCTGTCCGTCGCCATCGTGGCCTTCCTGGCGCTGCGCGCCTTCGGCGTGCCGGTCGGCGTCGCGGCCTCGCCGCCGCCGGCGATGAGCACCAGCCCGAGCGCGTCAGGGGGCGCCCCATCGGGCAGCGCGGAGGCATCGGCCAGTCCCGGTGAGGATGGCCTGGCGGCGGCCTTGGCGGAGATCGAGTCCCAGGTGCGCGAGACGCGGCAGCTGCCCGATCCGGGGATCGGGCCGCCCGAGCTGCTGACCCGCGACGAGCTCGCCGCGGAGCTGGATGCGTCGTTCGCCGAGGACGATCCGGCCGAGGAGCGCGAGGCGGACAACCTGGTCCTGCGCGCCCTGGGGCTGCTGACCCCGGACCAGGACTTCGCCGAGCTCCAGCAACAGCTGCTGACGAGCCAGGTCCTCGGCTTCTACGACGACGAGCGGCAACGGATGGTGATCGTCAGCGACGCCGGGCTCAATGCCCTGGCCCGCATCAGTTACGCCCACGAGTACACGCACGCGCTCCAGGACGCTGCGTTCGGGATCGATGGGCTCGAGCTCAACGCACGTGGCGAGGACGATCGGACACTGGCGCACCTCTCGCTGGCCGAGGGGGACGCGACGGTCACGATGTCCCTGTGGGCGCTGCAATTCGCCCCGGAGGTCATCCCCGACATTGCTGAGACGCCAATCCCCGACACCGGTGACGCACCGCAGTGGATGGTCGACAGCCTGTCGGTTCCGTACCTGGCCGGCGCGTCGTTCGTCTTCCAGCTCTGGACCACGGCTGACCCGTCCGCGGTCGACGCGGTCTGGGGCCAGCCGCCGGTCTCCACCGAGCAGGTCCTCCACTACGACAAGTACGTTGCCGGCGAGGAGCCAATCGAGGTTGACCCCGTGGACCTCGCCGCAGCGCTCGGCAGCGGCTGGACCGAGGTCGAGACGAACAGCATCGGCGAGGCGCAGATCGGCATCTACCTGCGCTACCTGGGCGCGTCGGAGCAGGTCGCGGCCGCGGCCTCGGGCGGCTGGGGCGGCGACAGGATCAGCGTCGCGCGCAACGGCGACGATGTCGCGCTGGCCTGGCGCGTGGCGTGGGACCGTCCCGCCGATGCGACCGAGTTCGCCGACGCCTGGAACGACCTGATCGACGACGGGGCGATTCCGATCCCCGCGCGAGTCGAGCAGCTCTCGGGTACCGAGGTGCTGGTGGTCCATGGCTCGACCGAGGCGATCGTGGAGGCGACGTTGGCCGCGGCCGGGGGATGAGCCTCGTAACCTTGCCGTGATTCAGCTGGGTGGTTCAGGTCCCGCATCCACGCCGTCACCGGCGCCCCCTGAGTCACCCAGTAGGTTCACGTCTCGCGTGCGGCGGTCGATCGGCGCAATCTGATTCACCCAGCTGAATCAGCGGATCAGCAGGCCTACATCGTCTGCGGCGCGGAGATCCCCATGAGGTGGAGCGCGTTCGCCAGCACCTGGCGCGTGGCGTCGACCAGCGCGAGGCGGCTGGCCGAGAGGCGCGCGTCGTCCGACAGGACGCGGCAGTCGCGGTAGAACTGGCTGAAGTGCCCCGCCAGGTCATGCGCGTAGCGCGGCACGTCGTGCGTCTCCCGACGCTCGGCGCTGTCCGCCACGACCTCTGGCAGGCGCAGCAGCTCGCGAATCAGCGTCTGCTCGGCGGGGTGGTGCAGCAGCTCGGCGCCGGCGGAGGCATCGGGCTGCACGGAGGCCGATGCGGCGTTGCGCAGGATGGAGGCGCATCGGGCGTGCGCGTACTGGACGTAGTAGACCGGATTCTCGCTGGACTGGCGCTTGGCGAGCTCGATGTCGAAGTCGATCCCGCTCGTCGCGGCACGTGAGCCGAAGAACCAGCGCGCGGCGTCGACTCCCACCTCTGCGAGCAGCTCGTCCAGGGTCACGAATTCGCCGGCGCGCTTGCTCATGCTCATCTCGGCGCCGTCGCGCACGAAGCGCACCCAGGCGGTCAGCAGCCACTGCACGGCGGAGGCGTCGTGGCCAAGGGCCTGCGCCGCAGCACGGTTGCGCGCCACGGTGCCGTGGTGATCCGCGCCCCAGATGTAGATGAGCTGGTCGAAGCCGCGGCTGAACTTCTCGCTGATGTAACCGATGTCGGCCGCGAAGTAGGTCGGCTGCCCGTTCGACCGGTACACCACGCGGTCCTTGTCGTCCCCGAAGGCGGTGGACCGGAACCACGTCGCGCCGCCATCCTCGTACAGGTAGCCGGCCTCGCGCAGGCGCTCGACGCCACGGTCGACCCAGCCCTCCGCATGGACCGATGCCTCGCTCTTCCAGACGTCGAAGCGCACCCCAAGCCGCTCGAGGCTGGCCTCGATGCCGGCGCGGATCGACTCCGATGCCCAGCGGCTCGCCGCGGCGACGGGATCCGCCTCGGCGAGGATCTCGTCCGGCAGCTCGGCGGCGAGGCCGCGCACGTAGTCGCCGTGATAGCCGTCCTCGGGGACCTCCTCGCCCGCGCGTCGTGCGAGCACCGAGCGACCGAGGTTGGTGATCTGTGCGCCGGCATCGTTGAAGTAGTACTCGCGCGTGACCTCGTGCCCGGCGCCCTCCAGGACGCGGCACAGGAGATCGCCGACGAAGGCGCCGCGGGCGTTGCCCACCGTGAGCGGTCCGGTCGGGTTGGCGCTCACGAACTCGACGTTGATCTTCTGCGGATGGGCGACCCGGACGCGACCCCACGTCTCGCCGGCGTCGCGGATCGTCGCCACCTGTCCGCCGACCCAGCCGGCGTCGAGGCGGAAGTTCAGGAAGCCGGGCCGCTCGACGCTGGCCTCGGCCACCCCGTCGGGCAGGGTGATATGCGCGGCCAGCGCCTCCGCGATGGCGAACGGGGCGGCACGCAGGAGCGGGGCGAGCTGCATCGCCGCGTTGCTGGCGTAGTCACCGTGCTCGGGCCGTGCCGGACGCTCGATCGAGACCGGCGGCAGGCTGTCGCGCGAACCGGCATCGGGCAGCCGAAGGTCGCCGGCGTCGAGCGCGGAGCGGCGAGCGCCGGCCACGGCGTCGCGGAGGGCGTCGCGCAGCATGGGCATGGGGCGTGGAGTCTAGCGTTCCCGCGCGAGGCGCAGCTCGAGCGCCTGGTCCTCCGAAAAGCCGCGCAGGCCGAGCGCGTCGGCCGCGATCTCCAGCAGGGCACCGGCGGGGGCAAGACCGATGAGCTCGCAATGGGCGATATCGGTCCCCGCTTCGCGGGCCAGGGCTCGAATGGCGTTGACCACGGTTGGGATCCCGGTGCGCTCCCAGTCGACGAGATTCATGCTCACCTGCGCCATGCGTGGCTCACCCGGATTCTCGAGCAGGATGCCCATCGCCTGTACCGCCGGCATGCCGCCCGATGACTCGCGGATCGTGTGCGCGATCCGCTTGGCCAGCGCCAGGTCGTCCGACGCGAGATTCACGTTGAAGGCGATGAGCGGCTTGCGCGCGCCGACCGCCACGGCGCCACCGCGCGGATGGATCCGTCGCGGACCGAAGTCGGGGTCGCGATCCGGATCGGTACCGATCCCATCGCGCAGCGCCTCGTACTGTCCGCGCCGAACGTCGGCGAGGCGCGTGCGCTCGGGGCGAAGGGCAGCAGCGCCGTAGAGGTAGACCGGCAGCTCGAAGCGCTGCGCGATCTGCTCGCCGAAGCGCCGCGCCAGATCCACGCACTCCTCCAGCCGTGTGCCGGAGAGCGGGACGAATGGGATCACGTCGACCGCCCCGATCCGCGGGTGCGCCCCGGTGTGCTGCTCCATGTCGATCAGCTCGAGCGCTCGTCCCACGGCGGCCGTCGCAGCACGCACCACCGGCTCCGCCGCGCCGGCGAAGGTCACGACGCTGCGGTTGTGGGTGGCGTCGAGGC
>DAINOY010000110.1:0-5887 GCA_036743735.1 Chloroflexota bacterium | reverse complement strand
CTGGTGTTCAGCAGCAGCCCGACCGCCGAGATGTACTACGAGGGTGGCTTCGTTGGCGGCATCGCGCGTGGCGACGTCAACACCGACCTCGTCGACGGCGAGACGATCGACTTCTTCGACTTCCCGGAGATCGACGGCAGCGGCCTGAAGATCACCGTCGGCGGCGACGTGATGGCCGCCTTCACCGACAACCCGGGTGTCGCCGAGTTCATGCAGTACCTGGCGAGCGGGGAGGCCGGGACCGTGTGGGCCGGTGGTGGGACGATCATCTCGCCCATGGCCGGCGTCGAGACGTCGGCTTATCCGGAGGGCGTGCAGAAGGAGGCGACGCAGATCGCCGACTCCGACCTTGCGCGCTTCGACGGGTCGGACCTCCTTCCGGGCGGGCCTGACCTGGGCGCGGTTCTCCAGGCCGCCATCCAGGATCCAAGCTCGGTCGACGGCCAGCTGGAGGACTTCCAGACGACGGTCACCGACGCCTGGAACGACCTGAACGGCTAGTCGGTAGCTCACGGAGGGCGGTCCGGTCGGGCCGCCCTCCCTTCCATTCCGGAGGCATCGGAGCACGAGCATGACCGCCAGCACGAACACGACCGTTTCGCCCGCTGCGACGACTCGGCGTGCACCGAACCTTGGCGGGTGGAGCTGGGGTGCGTCGCTGTTCGTGGCGCCAGCGGTCTTCCTGCTGGCGATCTTCCTGCTCTACCCGACGATCAGCACCATCATCCTCAGCTTCGAGAACGGCATCGACAACTACGTCAGGCTGTTCACCCGCGACCCGAACTTCCTGAGCTTCAGGAACTTCCCGCCCAGCGGGGCGTTCTGGAACAACATCCTGTGGGTCGTCTTCTACACCGGCGGGTGCGTGTTGTTCGGGCTCGTCGTCGCGGTGATGGCCTCGCGCGTTCGCTACGAGGCGCTCATCAAGGGCATCGTCTTCATCCCGCAGGCGATCGCGGCCACGGCGCTCGGCGTCATCTGGCGCTTCGTCTACTTCCCCAGCGAGCAGACCGGCCTGCTGAACGCCGGACTCGGCATCTTCGGCGTGGACCCGATCTCCTGGCTCGGCTCGACGAGCTGGGTCAACTTCTCGCTCATCATCGCCGGGATCTGGGGTTCCGTCGGATTCGCGACCGTCATCCTCTCCGCCGCGCTGAAGGGGATCAGCACCGAAATCCTCGAGGCGGCGCGCGTCGATGGAGCGCGGGAGAGCCAGATCTTCTGGCGAATCCTGGTGCCGATGCTGTCGCTGCCGATCAGCGTCGTGGCCGTGACGCTCATCATCAACGTGGTCAAGCTGTTCGACCTCATCTTCGTCATGACGGAGGGCGGCCCGGCGAACGCCAGCCGCACGATCGCGTTCACGATGTACAACGAAGCGCTCGCCTCACGAAACTTCGACTACGGCGCGGCGATCGCGGTCGTCATGCTCGTCGTCCTGATCCCGGTCATGGTCTTCAACGTGAGCCGCTTCCGCGCGGATCGGGTGGTCCAATGAGCGCCATGGAAGCGACCGTCGTCGAGCCCCCGCCGAGGACCGTCAGTGGACGGATCCTGCGCTCGCTCAACCGTACACCGGTGCACATCGCGCTGATCCTCATCGCCCTCGTCTGGCTGCTGCCGACGATCGGCCTGCTCGTCACCTCCTTCCGTCCACGATCGGAGATCCAGAGCTCCGGGTGGTGGACGATCTTCGCCGGCAATATCGATTTCACGCTCGAGAACTATCAGCAGGTGCTGCAGCAGCAGAACATGCTCAGCGCCTTCCTGAACAGCGTGTCGATCACGGTCCCGGCGACGATCCTCCCGCTCCTGATCGCCGCGCTGGCGGCCTTCGGCTTCGCGTGGGTCCGCTTCCCCTTCCGCGACAGCCTCTTCCTCGTCGTGATCGCGATGTTGCTGATCCCGGCGCAGATGACCTTCATCCCGCTGTCGCAGCTCATCCGGCAGACCGGGCTCGGCGGCACGTTCATCCCGATCTGGCTCATCCACACGGCCTTCGCGCTGCCGTTCGGGATCTTCCTCCTGCGGAACTTCTTCATCACGCTGCCCAAGGACCTCATCGAGGCGGCGCGGATCGACGGCGCGGGAAATCTCCAGATCTTCCGCCAGATCGTCATCCCGCTCTCCGTTCCTGCGCTGGCCAGCTATGGGATCTTCCAGTTCCTGTGGACCTGGAACGACCTGCTCATGGCGCTGGTCTTCGCACCGCGCCAGGCGCCGCCGATGACCGTCCAGGTCTCCAGGCTGCTCGGCACCTACGGGACCGAGTGGTACATCCTTGCGGCCGCGTCGTTCCTCGTCATGGCGGTCCCACTCGCCGTCTTCTTCAGCCTCCAGCGCTACTTCGTGCAGGGGCTCCTGGCCGGATCGGTGAAGTAACCCGCCGGCATGACCGATGCGCCCGGTGGCGGCCCCGTGCGGGTCGCCACCTTCAATGTTCGCGCCGCGATCGGGCCCGGCCCGTTTCCGGACCGATGGTGGCGCCACGCCGACCCGCATCGGCTCGAGCGCATCGCGAACGTGGTCCGCAGCCTCGACGCCGACCTGGTCGGCCTCCAGGAGGTGGCCCTCATCGCCACCGCTGGCCTCGTCGTGGACCAGTCGGCGGATCTCGGCCGCGAGACCGGCAGCGTGTGGCGCTACGGCGCCACCCGCACCTTCCCGATCGACGATGACGGCGAGCTCGTTGGCGCCGGCCTCTTCGGCAACGCCATCCTCTCGCGCCATCCGATCCGCTCGGCACGGACCGTCGGGCTGCCGATGGCGCCGATGGACGCCTTCGTGGAGCCCGCCGGAAGCGAGCACCCGGCCGCCGGGCTCCGCTATGCCGATGCGCCGAGCACGATCCGCGAGCCGCGCTGCATCCTCGTCTGCGAGGTCGAGCTGCCGTCGGGCGTGGCGACCGTGGCGTCGACGCACCTGAGCCACGTGGGCGCCGGTGAGCGGCGGCTCCAAGCCGAGGCCGTGGCGCTCGCCCTGCGCGACGTCCCGCTGCCGATCATCCTGCTCGGCGACTTCAACGCGCCGATCGACCGTCCCGAGCTCGCGCCGCTTCGCGACCGGATGGTCGACGCCTTCGCCGCGAGCGATACGCCTCCCGGCGACCCGGCGCGGCGGTCGACTGACGACGGCCACCCGATCGACCACGTCTTCCTCCAGGGAATCGGCGCCACCTCGTGCCGGGTGGTGCGCGAGTCGGGCGAGGCGTCGGACCACTTCCCGGTTCTCGCTACGCTGTCGAGGTGAGCCAACCGCCGCGCGTGCACCTCGTGCCGCACACGCATTGGGACCGCGAGTGGTACCGGTCCTTCCAGAGCTTCCGGATGCAGCTCGTCGACATGATCGATCGCGTCCTGGACATGCTCGACGCCGATCCGACGTTCCGCTTCACGCTCGACGGCCAGCTCGCCACCGTCGACGATTACCTCGAGATCCGCCCGGACGCCGAGCCCCGGATCCGGGCGCACGTGGCGTCGGGCCGCCTGGCCATCGGTCCATGGCTGGTCCTCATGGACGAGTTCCTGGTGAGCGGCGAGAACATGGTCCGCAACCTCGAACGCGGGCAGGTCCGTGCGCGCGACTTCGGTGAGCCGATGCCGATCGGCTATCTGCCCGACATGTTCGGCCATGTCGCGCAGATGCCCCAGATCCTGCGCCGGGCCGGGATCGCCGATAGCGTCGTGTGGCGCGGCGTCCCCGCCGCCATCGATCGCCACCAGTTCCGCTGGATCGCACCGGACGGCTCCGCGGTGCGGACCGAGTACCTTCCGGCCGGCTACGGCAATGCAGCTTCGCTCTTCGCCGTGCCCGACGAGCCCGCCGCCCGGCTGGCCCGTTTCCGGACCTCGATGGAGGACTTCTTCGGCGACGATCCACTGCTCGCCATGTACGGCACCGATCACACCGCCCCGGTGCCGGAGCTGGCGGCGCTCGTCGGGCAGCTGAACGAGCTCGATGCGGAGGCGCGGGTCCGGATCAGCACGCTCGCCGACTACGTTGCGGCGGCACCCGCACTCGGCGAGGACGCTCCGGAATGGCACGGCGAGCTGCGCGCCGGGGCCCGGGCCAACGTCCTCATGGGTGTCGCCTCGGCCCGGATCGACCAAAAGGCGGCTGCGGCGCGCGCCGAGCGCCTCCTGGAGCGCTACGCCGAGCCGCTCTCGGCTCTATGGGTGCCGGAGGACGCCTGGCCCGCGGCATTCCTGGACCTCGCCTGGCGGCGCGTCATCGAGAACAGTGCGCACGACTCGGTCTGCGGCTGCTCGGTCGACGCCGTCGCCGACCAGGTCGCGGTGCGCTTCGCCGAGGCCGACCAGGTGGCAGGGCTCCTGGCCGGGCGCGCGGTGGCGGGCGTGGCCGGCATTGCACCGCTCGGCATGACCGTGGTCATGAACCCCTCGCCGGTGCCGCGCAGCGACCAGGTGCTCATCGACGCCGGCATCCCTGACGCGTGGGAACAGGTCGCGCTCGAGCTGCCGAACGGCGATCGTCTCGCGACCGAGACCGTCGAGAGGCACGAGCCGCTCCTCTTCGCGCAGGACGTTCGCGCCGGCGCCTTCGACACGATCTGGCGCCGCTTCCACGGGCGCGAGGTCTTCGACCGAGCGTGGAACGGCTACCTCGTCGACGAGGTGCGCGGCCAGCCGCGGATCACCTTCGACGTCGACGTGGCGCCCGATCCGCCCGCGCTCGATGTCGACGCATTGCGCGCCGAGGTCGAGGCGGTCACCGCCCGCGACCCGGGCGCCACGTGGCACGTCCGCATCCTGGCCCGGCCGCGTCGCCGGCTCCTGGCCCGCGTGCCCGCTCCCGCGCTGGGATGGACCGCGGTGCGACCGGTGGAAGGCCAGGGTGACCTCGACGACGCGGTACGCGTCGAGGCGGACGGCCGCGGGCTGGGCAACGGCGCGCTCCGCGTGCGGGTCGCCGATGACGGCACGCTTCGGCTCGAGACCATCGACGGCATCATCACGGAGGGCGTGGGCCGGATCGTCGACGGTGGCGACGCCGGCGATTCGTACAACTACGGGCCACCGCCCGGTGACAGGCTCGTCGACGCGCCGTCCGACGTGGCGGTGCGGGTCGTGGCCGATGGGCCGCTGCGCGCCTCGCTCGCCGTCGAGCGCGCCTACGAGTGGCCAACCGGCCTGGCGCATTCCTCGAGCGAGCGGAGTGCCGACAGCTTCCCGACGCTGGTCACGATGCACGTCGAGCTGCGCGCGGGGGAGCCGTTCGCCCGCATCGCCGTCAGCTTCGAGAACCGCAGCGTCGACCACCGGGTTCGGTTCCACGTGCCGACGCCGGTCACGGCCGAGGTGAGCCACGCCGAAGGCCAGTTCGCGGTCGTCGAGCGGGGGATGGCCGGTGAGGGTGGCTATCGCGAGGTGCCGCTCGCGACCTATCCCGCGCGCGGCTTCGTGGATGCCGGCGGCATGGCGGTCCTCCTCGACCACGTCCTCGAGTACGAGCTGCTGGCCGACGGCGAGCGGCGCGAGCTGGCCCTCACCCTCCTGCGCGCCACCGGACTCATCAGCCGCAACGACCACCCGTACCGCGAGGATCCCGCGGGGCCGGAGATCGCGATCCCCGGCGCGCAGGGCCGCGGCCCGTGGCGTGTCGCCTTCGCGCTCTTCCCGCATCCCGGGTCGTGGACCGATGCCGGAGTCCTGCAGCTGGCCGAGCGCTACCAGCACCCGTTCCTCGCCGCGCCCGGCACGAGCCGAGATCCGCAGGCGAGCGCGGCATCAGCCTCCGGCCTTTCGATCGAGGGCGAGGACGTCGTCCTCAGCGCGCTTCATCGGCGTGGCGACGGTTGGGTCGAGGTGCGCGTCGTGAACGCGTCGCCCAACGCGGTCCGGGCCACCCTGCGCGGCGCCGAGCTGGC
>DAINOY010000109.1:0-5895 GCA_036743735.1 Chloroflexota bacterium | reverse complement strand
GGGCCGGATTCGGAGGGCTCAGGCGCTGAATGGCTCACCCCGTGATCAGACCATCCGCTGAGCGTCACCCCAACCGCTGTTTTGATCACGGGGTGATCAGGCGGTGCACGACCCCGCGCGGATCGCACCGTGATTAGCGCGGCACGCGACCCGACCCCCGCCTCAGCGCTCCGCCGCGGCCGCGACCTCCTCGGCATCCCAGCCCCCCGCCTGCCCGACCTTCGTGGCGAGCGGCCGGTCGAGGGTATCGGCGATGAAATGGGCCGCGAGGAGCAGCTTCTCGAGGTCGATGCCGTGCTCGAGGCCCTCGCGCTCGAGCAGGTAGACAAGATCTTCCGTCGCCAGGTTGCCCGCCGCCCCCGGGGCATAGGGACAGCCGCCGGTGCCGCCCGTCGAGGCGTCGAAGGTGCGGATCCCCAGCTCCAGCGCCGCTGCGACGTTGGCGAGGGCCGTCCCGCGCGTGTCGTGGAAATGCATCGCCAGCTGTCGTGGCTCGAACCCCGCGTCGAGCAGCGCACCGACGACCCGGTGCACGTCACGCGGCCCCGCCACGCCGATCGTGTCACCGATCGACACCTCGTCGACGCCGAGGTCCAGCAGCTGCCGGGCGACACCGACGACGGCAGCTTCGCCGACCTCGCCCTGGTACGGACAGCCGAAGGCGGTGCTGACATAGCCACGAGTCCACATGCCGCGCTGCCGAGCCGGGGCCAGGACCTCGCCGAAGGCCGCCAGCGACTCGGCGATCGACATCCCGATGTTGTGCTGCGTGAACGGCTCCGAGGCCGCGGTGAAGACGCAGACCGCCTCGACGCCGGCCTCCATCGCGCGCTGCATCCCACGGAGGTTCGGGACGAGCACCGGATACCGCACGCCGGCGCGGCGCACGAGGCGCGCCATCAGCTCATCGGCATCGGCCAGCTGGGGGATCGCCTTGGGCGAGACGAAGCTCGTCGCTTCGATCTCGCGCAGTCCGGCGTCGGCCAACAGCTCCAGGTACTGCAGCTTCGCGTCGAGCGTGATCGGCTGCGCCTCATTCTGCAGCCCGTCCCGCGGCCCCACCTCGTAGACACGCACCTGCTCAGCCATCTGGCTCATGGTACGGGGTCGGTGGCCGATACCTCCGCCAGCAGGTCCCCGCGCTGCACCTGGTCGCCGTCGCCGACCGCCAGGCGCGTGACGAGTCCATCGATCGGCGACACGACGGCATGCTCCATCTTCATCGCCTCGATGACCACGAGCGCGGCGCCGGCACGGACCGATGTGCCCTCCGCGGCGCGGAGGGCGATGACGCGCCCCGGCATCGGGGCGACGAGGTTGGCGTGATCGCTCGTGTCGGCTGCCGCCTGTCGCAGGGCCGACTCGACGGTCGGCGGCGGCGCGATTCGGCACGCGGTCGAGCGACCTTCGACGTCGACGTGCGCCACGTCGTCATCATCAGCGGCGAATGGACCGGCCGCCGTCGAGCCGCCCTCGGGGAGCGAGATCGTGCGCGTTTCGTCGTCGGTCGTGATGCGGATCGCGGGCGCCGCGTTCAGTCGCCAGCCGCCGCCCCACACGCCGTCCGGCAGCACCGACCGGAGGGCGATCGCGGCGCTGCGCCATGCGTCGTCGTCGGGCCGCGGGACATCCGGCACGCCGAGCCGGCCCAGGTCATCGGTGCGCATCTCGCCGTCGGCCATCGTCGGCTGCCCGAGCAGCCAGCGCAGGTAGCGCAGGTTCGTGGTCAGGCCCAATACCTCCGTCGCGTCGAGCGCGGCGCGCAGGCGGGCGAGCGCTTCGCGCCGGTCGGCGCCGGTGGCGATGAGCTTCGCGAGCATCGGGTCATAGCGGTCGCTGACCTCGTCGCCGGCTTCGACGCCGGCGTCCACGCGGATGTGGGCGGCATCGGGCCAGCGAAGGTGAACGATGCGCCCGGTGGAGGGCAGGAACCCGGCCTCGGGGTCCTCCGCATACAGGCGCACCTCGATGGCATTGCCGCGCAGCGCGACGTCGGTCTGCTCGAAGCCGAGGGGCTCGCCGGCCGCGATGCGCAGCTGGTCGGCGACGAGATCGCGCCCGGTGACCGCCTCCGTGACGGGATGCTCGACCTGGAGCCGCGTGTTCATCTCCAGGAACGCGAAGCTGCCGTCGTCGGCCAGCAGGAACTCGACGGTCCCGGCGTTCACGTACCCGACGGCGCCTGCCGCAGCCAGGGCCGCGCGGCCCATCCGTTCGCGCAGCTCCGGCGTGACCGAAGGGCCCGGTGCCTCTTCCACCACCTTCTGGTTGCGCCGCTGCGCCGAGCAGTCGCGCTCACCGAGATGGACCGCGTTGCCGTGCGAGTCGAACAGGACCTGGATCTCCACGTGCCGCACGTGCTCCACGAACCGCTCCAGGATGAGCCGATCGTCGCCGAAGGCCGCCGCTGCTTCGCGACGAGCCGCGGCAAGCGCGTCGGGCAGGTCAGCCTCGTTGCGCACCACGCGCATGCCCTTGCCGCCGCCGCCCGCGCTGGGCTTGACCAGCAGCGGGAAGCCGATCCGTGCGGCGGCCGCGACGAGCGTCGCCTCGTCCTGGTCCCGGCTGTCCTGGCCGCGAAGGATCGGGACGCCGGCGTTCCTGGCCCGGATGCGGGCGTTGCTCTTGTCGCCCATCGCCTCGATCGCGGCCGCCGGGGGCCCGACCCAGATCAGGCCCGCCTCCGTCACCGCGGCGGCGAAGGCGGCGTTCTCCGCGAGGAACCCGTATCCCGGATGGATGGCGTCCGCGCCGGCGCGCCGAGCGGCGGCGATGATCGCGTTGCCCTCGAGGTAGGACGGAACGTCGACGGTCGCGTTCACGCCCATCGGCGCGCGATCGTCGGGCGCGCGAATGCCGATGACCCGCATGCCCAGGCCACGCGCGGTTCGCCCCACGCGCTCCACGATCTCGCCGCGGTTCGCGACGAGGAGCGTGCCGATCGTGCCGATGCGGGAGCCCGGCACGGCGGTGGCCGTGGCGCGCGGCGAGCGAATGGCAGCGAGCGACGAAGGCGACACGCGGAATCTCCCGCCGACCTGCTGCGCGGGGAGGCGCCCGCTGCGGATCCAGCGCTGCACCGTTCGGACGCTGACACCGAGCTCCCGGGCAATCTCTCCGGGTGTCAGCGCGTCGGACATGTCGCGATTGTCGCACCTGAGCGACGTGCACCGGGTGCAAAGCCGGCGATCAGGGCTCCTTCAGTCGCGCCAGGATGGTGGCCGCTTCTCCAGGAAGGCCGCCAGGCCCTCGACGCCCTCCGGCATCGTCCGCATTCGCGCGATCCGCTCGGTGGTCATTGCCCGCGCCTCGTCGGCGGATGCGCCGCGCAGGTCGCGAACCAGCGCCTTCGCCGCGCGCGACGCGCCCGGGGCCGCTGACGCCAGCTCAGCCACCAGCGCCTCGATGCGCCGGTCGAGCGCCGCCTCGTCGGCCAGCACCTCGTGGACCAGGCCGATCTGCAGCGCGCGCGCCGCGTCGAAGCGCTCGCCGGTCGCGAAGAGCGCGCGCGCGTGGCTCTCGCCGATCTTCGCGACGACGAACGGGCTGATCACCGCCGGCAGGATGCCCAGCTTGACCTCCGTGAAGCCGAAGACCGCGTCCTGCGTCGCGAGGACGATGTCGCTCACCGCGCAGAGGCCCATCCCACCGCCGAGTGCCGCGCCCTGCACGCGCGTGATCACGGGCACCGGGCACTCGTCGATCGCCCCGAACATCGCCGCCATGCGGCCGGCGTCGGCCTCGTTTTCCTCGACGCTGAGCTGTTGCGCGGCACGCATCCAGGTCACATCGGCGCCCGCGCTGAACGACGCTCCGTCCCCGGCGAGGACGACGCCGCGCAGCTCGTCGGGTGGGAGCTCGGCCAGCTCCTCGAAGCGGGCGCGCAGCTCGGCGATCAGCTCGGCGTTGAACGCGTTGCGGACGTCGGGCCGGGACAGGGTGACGTGCGCCACGAACCCGTCGCGCGTCACGCGCAGCGGACCGATCACGGCCCGCTCACCGGCGCCCGCGGCGGAAGAATGGCTGCGCCACGGCCCGGACGCTGGCGGTCAGCGGCTCCTCGAGCCAGACGACGTCGATCGGCGGAAGGTCCGACGGCAGGCGCAGGCCGTTGTCGGGGCGCGTCCCGCCGCGCAGGCCCAGCAGCAGGCGCGAGCCCTGCGCGTCCGAGGCGCGGACGAGGTATGCCTCGTCGACTCCGGGCGCCAGCTCGCCCGCGGCCAGGGCCGCGCCGATGGCGCGCTCGACCGGCTCGGCGTCGCTGCCCGGCAGGCTGACCCGGATCGAGCGGCGCTCGGTCGGCGGCAGGATCGGCTCACCGCTGCCCGGCATGCGGCCCTCGGCCAGCGCGGCGATCTCGTCGGGCTCGAAGCGGTAGGGGATCGGGCCGGCCGGATCCATGATCGCTGCCAGCCCGGCTGCGGCGAGGTTGGTGAAGGCGATGCGCGCCGGCAGCGGGAGGCGCGACGTGCCGCTCGGTGACCACGCGGCGAGCGCTCCGACCGAGCCGAAGAGCACGCTCACCGCCTCCCCATCGGCGCCACGCGCGAGCATGACGCTGATCTCGACCTCCTGCTCGTCACTCACCGCCGACTCGAGCGCGGCGGTGGCATCGGTCTCCGACCCTGGCGGGACCGGCAGGAGGAGCGTGCTCGTCATGAGCGCCCGATAGAAGCGTTCGAGGGCCGCCGGGTCGCCGGAGGCCTCGGCATCGCGGGCGGCGAGCATGGCCTCGAACAGCGTCGCGGCGCTGACCTCCAGCGAGCCGGTTGGCGTGCTGCGATCGTGCGATCCGGGGTCGGGCGCGGTGGCGGACGGGTCGGACATCTCACTTCGCAGGCTACCCGATGCACCCGACCGACGGTGCTAGCATCGGTGCCATGTTCGCCGGGATCGACCACATCGTCGTGGCCTGCGAGGATCCGAACGCCGCTGCCGAGCAGCTCGAGCAGGAGCTGGGCGTCACGTTCAGCGGCGGCGGACGGCATCCTGGCGCAGGGACCTGGAATCGCCTCTCCTGGCTGGCCGATGGTGCCTATCTCGAGCTCATCGGCGTGGCCGACCGGCGTGAGGCGCTCGGATCCCCGGTGGGTGCAGCCGCGTTGCGCGCCCTCGACGCGCGACGGGGTGGCTTTGCCGGGTTTGCGATCCGCAGCGATGAGCTGGAGGACGACGTCGCGATGCTCCAGGCCACCGGAGCGGCTCTGAGCGACCCGATCCACGGCGCGCGAAGCAGCGACGACGGTGACGTCGTCGAGTGGTGGGTGTCGGTACCGGAGCGCATCGGTCCGGACGGCCTGCCGTTCCTGATCCGCCACGCCCTGACCGGGCGCGAGTGGGGGCCCGATGCTCTCGAGGCTCGCGCCGCCTTACGGCACCCGATCGGCAGCCCGATCCGCCTGGCGCGCCTCGACATCGCCACCGAAGACCCACCGTCGCGCGCCGGCGACTACGCCGAGCAGCTCGGCGTCGCGTTCCGTGCCGTGGCCGACCTCGCGGTCGCGCAGGTCGGGCCGCACGTCATTCGCCTCCTTCCCGAACGCGAGATGGCCACGGCGGCGACCATCGTGCTGGCTGCCGGGGTCGAGACACCGCGCAGCGCGGACATCGCCGGGGTGCGCTGGGACGTCGAGCCGGTCGCGGCCCCCATCCTCACCGCGTAACGCGCCATCCACGCGCGCCTGCGCATCGCCTAGCTACATCCGGAAGATCCCGAAGCGCTGCTCGGCGATCGGGGCGTGGAGCGCTGCCCGGATCCCGAGCGCCAGCACGCGCCGCGTGTCGAGTGGGTCGATCACGCCGTCGTCCCACAGCCGAGCCGTCGAGAAGTACGGGGAGCCCTCGCGCTCGTAGTCCTCGAGGATCGGCGCCTCGAACGCCTCGCGTTCGGCGTCG
>DAINOY010000108.1:0-5937 GCA_036743735.1 Chloroflexota bacterium | reverse complement strand
TGTCCTCGTTGGGTGGACGGACGGCGGACTTGCACACGCGATGCCGGAGATCAGAACCAGTCGCGCGTCCGGAAGTAGCGGAAGAGCAGCACGACGACGAGCAGCATGAGGAGCAGGACCGCGGGATAGCCGAGCGGCCAGCCGAGCTCCGGCATGAGGTGGAAGTTCATGCCGTAGACGCTGGCGATGAGCGTCGGCACGGCAATGATCACGGTGTAGGCGGTGAGCCGCTTCATCACCGCGGCCAGGTTGTTCGAGGTGACCGAGAGGCTCGCGTCGAGCGTCGACGCGACGAGATCGCGATACAGGTCCAGCGCATCGAGCACGCGGACCAGGTGGTCGTAGAGATCCTGGTAGTAGGGAACCGCCGCCTCCTCGATGAGCTCGACCTCGCGGCGGAGCAGCGTGTTCGCCACGTCGCGCATCGGCGTGACGACGCGGCGCAGCTCCAGCAGGCGGCGCTTCGCGCGGAGGACGTCGCGGATCGTCGTGCGGTGCGATCCGGAGAGGACGGCATCCTCGATCACCTCGATCCGATCGCTGATGCGGTCGAGCAGCGGGAAGTAGCCATCCACGATCGTGTCGAGAACGGCGTAGAGCAGCATCGCCGTCGAGCCGCCCACCGTCCGCGGATGCGCCTGGAAGCGGCGACGCGTCTCGTCGATCGCGGTCGACTCGCCCCAGTGGATCGTGACGAGGTAGCCATCGCCCGCCACGAGATGGACCTCCTGCAGCTCGGACAGCGGCCGGCTGCTGCCCGACCCCGGCGGGTCGGGCGCGTCAGGCTCCTCGGCCGCATCGGGCGGCTCCTCCGCCTGGTCGAGAAGCCGGATCTCGTGCGCGACGACGATGTACTGGCCGTCGTAGGCGTCGACCTTCGGCCGCTGGCGGCGCTTGGCGATGTCCTCGAGCGCGAGCGGGTGGAGGCCGAACTCGCGCTCGAGCAGCTGCATCTCGCGCTCGCCCGGATCTGCGAGGTCGAGCCACACCAGCGTGCCCTCGCGTTGCCGCAGCTCCGAGATTGCGTGCATGCCGCTCGCCGGCAGGCTGTCCAGCCCGCCCTCCGGGTCCCGGACGAGACAGGTGGCAACGGGCATGGATGCATCCGTCATCGCGCGGCGAGTGTAGCGCCGAGGGTGGTCGGCCAAGCGATCGGATATCCTCGCAATCGAGCCGCGGCCGGGCGCCGCGGTGGACTCCTGCAGCGCCGAGAGGGCGAGGACGACGATGGACCGATTGGCCCGACGCATCGGGCTTGGCCTGGCGGCCCGTGGCGACGTGGACGAGGTCGTCGAATGGAGCGCGGCGGCTCGCCGGCAGGGACTCGACTCGGTCTGGGTCCACGACAGCTACTTCGAGCGCGACGCGATCTCGTACGTCAGCGCGATCGCCTCCGAGCTCGGGACCGATGAGTCGGCGGACGGCTTCCGCATCGCGCTCGGCGCCGTGAACCCGTTCACCCGGCACCCGGTCGTCCTGGCGATGACCGGCTCGGCCTTGGATGAGATGGCGCCAGGTCGGATCGTGATGGGGCTGGGCACGGGGTTGCCGCTGCGGCTCAAGCAGATGGGGATTCCCTATGCGCCCGATGCCGCCGTCACCGGCGTGTCGACGGCCATGGACCAGATCCGCGCGCTGTGGGCGGGGGAGCGGCTCCCGTCCGCGACCGAGGGGCTGCCGCCGATCCAGCCGATGTTCGCGCCGCCGCACCGCATCCCGCTCGTCATCGCCGCGTACCGCCGGGAGTTCGTCCAGCTCGCCGGTGAGAAGGCGGACGGCTATCTCGCCCGACCCGCCGAGTCGATCCCATCGCTGCGCGGGATCCTGGGCCGGCTGCGGAGCGCCGCGCAGGGCGCCGGGCGCGATCCGGCCGCGGTCGAGTCGGCCGGCTATCTGCTCACGCTCGTCGACGAGAGCCGCCGCGAGGCGCTGAACCGCGCGAAGCGCGAGCCATTCGTGATCTACATGATGAGCGTCCTGGGCGACGTGTCACTGAAGCGCGCGGGCTTCGAGGCCGAGCTGCGCGACCGGATCGCCGCCGCCTGGCGCGCCGAGGAGTTCCACACCGCGGCGGGCCTCATCCCCGACGAGCTGCTCGACGCGTTCATGCTCGTCGGCACCCGTGAGCAGGTCGCCGCGGGCGCGCTCGCCTTCCACCTCGACGCCGGCCTCGAGCTGCCGCTCCTTCAGCCGGTGCTGCAGGAGGAGGCGCAGCTCCGCGCGATCATGGACGCCGCGGCCATCTACGCTCGCCTGCCGGAGAGCGCGGCGGAACGCTGGGGCAGCTTCGACGACGAGCAGGTCGCCGCGGCCGCGGCCGCGGAGGCCGGCACCGCCCCACAGCGTCCCAGCAGGTCGCGACTCGACGACGACCCGCAGCTCGGGCTCGGATCGTGGCTCCGCCGCCGGGGCGGCGCGCTGTGGGAGGTGCTGCGACCGTTCTCGTTCACGGCCTCGATCACCCCGGTCGCCGCGGGCGGCGCGCTGGCCTGGGCCGAGGGACTCTTCGACGGAGGCCTGTTCCTGCTGGCCCTCGTGGCCGCCGTGCTCCTGCACATCGGCACGAACGTCATCAACGAGATCTACGACATCCGGCAGGGGATCGACACGATCACCTCGCCGCGTGCCAGCCACGCGATCCTCAAGGGCCGCATCACCGAGCGCGCCGCGTTCGGCGTGGCCTTCGCGGCGTTCCTGGCGGCGGCCGCGATCGGCGTGGCCCTGATCGCGTTCCGCGGCTGGCCGATCGCCGTGCTGGGCATCCTCGGGCTGGCCGGCGGCTACTTCTACACGGCGCCGCCGTTCCAGTACAAGTTCAGGGCGCTCGGCGTGCCGCTCGTCTTCCTGCTGATGGGGCCGCTCATGACGGTCGGCGCCTACTACGCCGTGACTGGCACCGTCAGTCTCGACGCGCTCGTGCTGTCGGTCCCGATCGGGCTCCTGGTCGCCGCCATCCTGCATGGCAACGAGTGGCGGGATATCGGCGAGGACACGCGCGCCGGGATCGCGACGCTCTCCTCGCAGGTCGGCAAGGAGCTGGCGCACTACGGCTACCTGGGCCTGACGCTCGGCGCCTACATCGTCCTGGGGCTGGCGGTCGCCGCCGGCTGGCTGCCCGCCACCACGCTCGTCGCGATCCTGTCGCTGCCGTACCTCGTCGTCGTGCTGCGTGCGGCGGAGCTGGGTGCCACGGGACAGGCCCGCGCCATCGCGATGATCGACCTGCAGACCGCGCGCCTGCACATGGTCTTCGGCGCACTCCTCGTCGCGGGCGTCCTGCTCAGCCGTCTCGCCGCGTGAGCCGCGCCTCCCGCGTTCCGGGGCGCTTTGCGCTCGGGCTGGGCCTCGGCGCGGCGCAGGCGTTCTTCGCCTGGACCTTCCGTGGCCCGAGGCCGCAGTTCTGGCAGCGCATGACGCTCACCGGCCTCTCGCTGGGGTCGTTCGCGCTGCTCACCTCGGCCGAGTCACGACGCGTCCACATCGGGCGCAAGGAGCTGCTCATCGGGATGGCGTCGGCGGGGGTGCAGTACGTCACCTTCCAGGTCGGAGACCGGATCGCACGACGGATCATGCCGGCGGGCGACCGCGAGATCGGCGACATCTACGAGCTGCGACGCCTGCGGCCGCGCGGCGAGCTCGCGGCGCGGCTGGGCCTGGTGATCGGTCCGGCCGAGGAGCTCTTCTGGCGCGGGGCGCTCCAGGCAGGCTTCATGCGCTGGCTGGGCCGATGGCGGGGTGCCGCCGCTGGCACCGCCGCGTACGGCGGGGTCCACCTCGTGACCGGCAACCTGACGCTCACCGGCGCCGCCGCGGTCGGCGGGGCGCACTGGGCGTTCCTCTACGCAGCCGGCGCTCCGCTCGGCGCGCTCATCGTGTCGCACGCGCTGTGGGACGTCTGGATCTTCCTCCTCCAGCCCACGCAGGAGGTTCCGCCGGCCGGCGTCTGACGTTCGCGGGACGCCGCGCTTCGATGTACGGCTGACGCGGTCACTCGGCAACGAGCGCTGTGGCGCGGTCACGGTCGGCATCGGTCGCGAAGGCGAGCACGACGTCGTTGCCGAACCAGTGCAGGGCGAGCGCCGGCTCGCGACCCCGAACGTGGACCAGGTCGCCGCGCTCGATCGCGCTGATGGCGCGCAGCGACTGGGTGATCGGGCTACGGAGGATGCCGTCTGACGTCTCCACGCGCAGCTCGGCCCCACCACGCTCCGCGTCGGAGACGAGACGGCCGCCGGCCCGCTCGACGTCCAGCGGGCCGCCACTCGGCCGGCTGAGCCGGCCACTGACCGTGACGGGGATGGGTCCACCGCCGGAGACCGGAATCGCGGCCGCATCGGTCGCGCGGAAGACCGGATAGCCAATGCGGCGACCGACCACGAGCAGCAGCGCCGCACCGATCAGGAGTGCCGGCGCAAGCCACGGGCGGTTCACCGGCAGGCCAGGCTCACGATCGATCCACGCGGTCCGCAGCACGCGGCCCCAGGCGCCGAGCACGGTGCCGATGCGCGCCGTGAGCAGCGCGTCGACCGGGTCGCGATCCAGCTCCTGGGTGCCGTAGACCCGCATCGGAGCCAGCGCGCCCGGGTGGGTCGTGCGCACGATGACCGGCGCACCGGACTCCGCGTCGAAGGCGAGGAGATCGAAGTGGGCACGTCCCGCGGCGAGCGTCGCGGGATCGCAGGCGGCGTCGCCGGTCGACCCGCATCCTGGAACCGACGCGGCGGAAAAGCGCAGCCGGACTCGCACGGCGCTGCCCGGTTCGCGATCCCCGAGCTCATCGACCGTGGTCGCAGCGGGGTTCGTGGCGCCGGCCTGCTCGAGGATGTAGCGATCCGGCACGGTCCCCGGGTCGCCACTGCGTGCTGCAAGTGCCGCGGCGTCCGCTGCCATGCGCTCCGGGTCCACCACCACGACGCCGGTCACGTCACGGGTCCGGAGCTCGGCGGGCGTCAGCTCGCTGCGGACGACCACGACGTCGCGCGCGCCGGCGGAGTCCCGCACGAAGTAGTACCCGGCCGGCGTCCCATCCTCGCGAGGCGGTGCCGGGATCGGCGGCAGCTGGGCCAATCCCTCGAGCTCCACGACCTGGAGCGACGGCCCCGTCACCCGGTCGACGAGGTCCTTGGCCGAGCTGCGGTGGATGATCAGCTCAAGGCCGGCGAAGATCAGCGGCAGCATGCCCAGCAGCAGCAGGAGCCCGATGAGGACCGGCACGACCGGTGACGCCGTACGCTCGGCTCGTGTCTCCGGCGGCTGGCGGCCGAGCGCCGTGGCGATCACCCAGCCGACGGCGACCGGCAGCGCCCCGAGGAGGGCCAGTGCCCGGCTCACGAACGAGCGGGGTTCGCGGTCAGGCGAACGACCACGCGCCGTCCTCCCACCAGCCGTGCACCAGGTCGCCCGACGCGCCACGTCCGAAGACGTCGATCCGTCCGGGATGCATCGCAGTAGCGCTGGGGTTCGACGTGAGCCGAACGCCCAGCGATTCCCATGGCTGCCATCCGGCCGGTTCGTACCAGCAGTGCTGGAGCGTGCCGTCGCTGCCGCAGGCGAAGAGGTCGATCCGGTCGGCGCCCCACGAGCAGGCTGCAGGGTCGCCCGTCAACGATCCGCCGAGCGACTCCCAGGCATGCCAGCTCTCGCCGTCCCAGTAGCGGTTCCAGAGCTGCCCGTCCCCGAAGATCGCGAAGACCTGCTGCTCGGTCGCACTCCATGACGTGACGGCCGGCGCCGACGCGAGCTGGCCGCCGAGGGAGGTCAACGTGCCCATCCGCCTATCCTTCGCTGCATGTTGGTGCCGCGCGACATCATCGGGCAGGCGATGCCGCGGCGCCAGCTGGGACGCACCGGGCTGCTCGTGACGCCGATCGGCCTGGGACTGGCCGCGCTCGGCCGGCCCGGCTACGTCAACCTGGGCCATGCCGATGACCTTTCGTC
>DAINOY010000107.1:0-6062 GCA_036743735.1 Chloroflexota bacterium | reverse complement strand
CTGTGCACCCAGCGCACAAACGCGGGCCACAACCGGCGCGGGGCGCGCTCAGCGCGGCGCTCAGCCCGCTAGCGTCATCGCGCGGTCGGGACGCAGCAGGAACGGGGGCAGCACGGCGGGCAGGTTCGACAGCGGCAGGACGTCGCGGTGCAGCTCGATGCCGAGGACCTCTGCCATGAAGGCTCGCCGCCGCTCGATCCGAGCCCATGCATCCGGGTAGCGGGTGGCGAGCTCGGCGCGAAGCGCCGCATCGGCCAGCACCACCCCGTCCTCGATGTTCGTCGTGAAGTAGTCGGTGCCGGTGGCCGGGATCACGTCGACCTGGAACGTCATCCCGGAGCGCAGCTCGACGGTCGAGCCCGGATAGATCGGCGACGCGACCCACTCGTCCAGGTGCAGCTGGTGGCCGGGGTTGAGGAAGATGCCGAAGAAGGGGTCGCCCAGGCGGCGGTCGATGATCGCCTGCAGCTCGCCCCCCGTCACGCCGACGCGCAGGGCGCGATACCACTCAGCGATCGCCGCGAAGTAGGGCGCGACGAGCCGCTCGACGTAGTCGCGAATCGCCTCGGGCAGCTCTGAGGCGTCCTCCACGACGAAGCCGGCGCGGCAGGTGAGCGCGCCCCAGATCCCGAATGCAGTGGTGAAGCGGTCGCCGCGCTCGATCCGCCGGTCGCCCGGGCTCAGCAGGCCGTAGGTCGCCCGCGGCCCGGCGGTGAGCATGAGATGACAGGAGAGCGGCCACCCGTTCCAGCCCAGGAGCGCCACCGCCTCGCGCTCGGTCATCCCGGGACGCAGTCCGTCCAGCAGGTTGCGCACGCCCTGCGACGTCTGGCAGCTCGCCCACTCGAACTGGGCGATCTGGTCCGGCTCGCTGATGACCCGCAGCCCGTTCGCGGCGTCGATGAACAGGTCGGTCGCGTTTTGGACCGATCCGCCTGATCCCACGGTCGAGCGCAGCTCGTCGACCAGGTAGGCCGGCACGTCGCTCTGCGCCGGATCAGCGTAGGTCTTCCAGCCGATGACGCCGACGCGGCTGCCCGGCCCGATGCCTTCGTCGCCCAGGATCTCGCGCAGCGGACGCGAACGGTCGCGCGGCTGGTTCGGCAGGCTGAAGTCCTGGAACCGATGGCGCCGCATCGCCAGCGCCGCGGCGCCCGCGACCCCCCAGGATTCGTTGCCGACCAGGATGGCCGGCTCGCGTTCGTGACCGATGACCAGCAGCGCCTCCTCGAAGCGCGGGTCGAAGCCGCTCAGGTAGCCCAGGTTCGCGCTGTGCTCGCGATCGGCGTAGACCACGACACGATCGATGCCGCGCGCATCCGCGCGCTCGCGCAGGCGCGCGAGGCGCTCGGCATACAGCGCGGGCGGAATCTCGGGCATCGCCACGGGCATGCCGAAGTCGGGAACATGGACCTCGGTGAGCTGCGGTCTCGCGTGCGCCGTCACGGCACCACCGTCCGCGGTGCCGCGGCATCCCGCTCGATCACCGCGAGGGTGCCAGCCGGCACCTCCTGCCACGGGCCGACGGTGCCGTCCGGCCACGTCACCCGCACCCCTGCGCGCTGGGACGGACCAATCCCCACGTGGATCCAACCCGACTCGCCGCTGAGGTGGCCGCCGCCGACCGTCACCTCGTGCTGGATCGTGGTGTCGCCGATGCGCACCTCGATCCAGGCGCCCACCGCGTCGCGGTTCGGACCGTCCTCCTCCAGGCGCAGCGCGAGCCAGTGGCCCATCGGTCCGGGCGTCTGCGCCGTGCCGCTGCCGACGTTGCGCCACACCCCCACCGGGGCGCCCAGGTAGACCTCGACCAGGTCCGACAGCCCGTCGAGGTTGAGGTCCGCCAGCGACGCGCCGCGCCCGCGATCGAACCGCACGAGGCCCGCCTCCTCGGTGGCCTGGCGGAACGTGCCGTCGGGCGTGCCGAGGAAGAGCTCGCTTGGATCGCGCATGGCGTAGCCGACCTGGTCGCTGACATTGCCCTTCGTGACGTACAGGTCCATGAAGCCATCGGCGTTGACGTCGACGAACTCCGGATGCCAGGCGGTCGATGCGCCGGGGTCACCGCCGGTGAACGGGACCGGCGCGTGCACGCCGGAGCGGAACGCGATGTCGCGATACGCAGGTTCGGCTGGCCCGGCGGTCAGGGTCTGGAGCTTGTTGTCGCCCTGGCTCGTGAGGTACAGCTCCGGGTAGCCGTCGCCGGTCAGGTCGTGGCTGGCGATCCCCATCCCCCAGATCTGGAGCCTGGCCCAGCCATCGGCATCGGTGTATGCCACCGGATCTGCGCCAGGCTCCATGGCCCACAGCTGCTCCTCGCCGTCGGTGTAGTACTGCCGATCGTTGCTGATGCGCAGGTCGGGCCGGCCGGACCGATCCCAGTCGCTGAACAGCATCGAGAGCGGGCAGTAGCCGGGGCTCAGCGCGATCGGCGGCCCGTAGGTGGTGCCGTCGGGACCGGGGCGCAGGAGCGTGTTGTCAGGGCAGGGCGGCAGTGGGGTCCCCAGCTCGGTCAGCGCGATGTAGTCGCCGATGGCGAGTGTCGGCAGCGGGGCATCGCCCTCCCAGGTGGCGCTGAAGGCCATCGTCCGCGCGTCGCCGCCGTCGAAGCCCCAGCGCTCGTTCGCGCGCTCGAAGCGGCAGTCGCCCAACCCGCGCAGCAGGACGTTCTCACCGACGCGCAGCACGGCGAGGTCGGTGAGGCCGTCGCCGTCGATGTCGAGCGGATAGGCCCCCGTCACGTCGGCCAGGTCGGTGGCCGGGTCGCCCATCCGTTCGAAGCGGAGCGCACCGCCGACGTCGCTGGCGTTGCGGTACAGGGCGGCCGGATTCGATCCGCCCGCGATGTAGAGGTCGGGGAGCGCGTCGCCATCGCAGTCGAGGGTCGCCACGCCACCGCCGACGTTGAAGCGTGAATCGCCGTCGTACGTCTGCTCGACGCCGCTCGACGCCGTCTCGTCGATGAAGCGCGGCGCCCCGAGCGGATCGGTCGGCGTGGCCGAACCGCCGCTCGCCAGCACCCAGGCGCCGGCGCCGATCGCCACCAGGACGAGGACCGCGACGGCCAGGAGCGGAACGCGGGGAAGGCGCAACGGACGGATCTCAGCCAGCGCCACCGCCGAAGTAGCCGAGCGCCCGCTCCCAGGCCGCGATCCCGCACGCGGCGCCGGTGCGGCGGCCCGCGTAGTCGTCCGCCGGGATGTGGATGCCGCCCCACAGCCTCGAGCGGCCCGCCTGGTCGGCGGCGTCGTAGTAGGTCGCCCACTCCAGCTCGATGTCCGTGCTGGGTCCCTTCTCGAAGTCCAGCGAGCCCGCCTCGATCGTGTAGCCGCTCTCGCCGCCGGGGAAGTAGGGGGTGCCGGTCATCCGCGTCATCACCTCGGCCGCGGCGCGGCTGAACGTGCTGTGGCCGGAGATGTAGCCCGGGAAGGCGGGCGTCACGAAGGTCGGCAGCTGGTAGGGAACCCACTCGACGGCCCGGATCCAGTTCACGCCGCCCTCCTCGGTCTTCGGGTCCGCGGGGTTGCCGGCCCAGGCACGGATGGCGATCTCGCCCTCGTGACCCGCCAGGGCCTCGTGGCGCCCACCGGGCGCCGTCGTCTCGTCGGTGATCACCTCCACCAGCCCATCGACCAGCGGCAGGCCATTCGGGTCGTAGGAGGGGCCATCAGGGTCGGAAGACTGGCCCAGGCTGCCCATGTAGCGGATCATCGAGATCGGCCGCACCGAATCGTAGTACCCCTTGAGGCCCCACGCCGCGATCGCCGCGTCATGGACCGCCCCGTTCAGTGCGAGGTAGGTCTTCACGTCCCACTCCAGGCGGTCGACGACCGGGCCGCTGCCGCCGATGCGCAGGTCGTCGCCCAGCTCATCGCCGACGAGGTTGGCGATCACGTTCCAGTGCCCGGGCGGCGTCTCCGACTTCGGGCCATCGGCCCAGAACTCGGCCATGACCCGGCCGAAGTCGGCGCGCGCGACGACCTCCGGCTCGTACGGCTGTCCGGTGACCGGGTTGACGTCGTGGCCGTCGCCGTCGTTCGTGCCGAGCGTGTTGTCACCGATCGCGCCGGGCGAGATGTCGATCGTCGTCGGGTCCGTGGGATCCAGCTCGCTGGAGAGGCGGATGACCTCGATCGCCTGCTCCTTGTATGCGTCGCTGCCGAACTGGGGTGGCGGGCCAGGATCCATCGGTACACCGTCGGCTCCACCGGGAGGGATGGCGAACGAGCTGACATGACCCCAGTGCGGACCGATCGCCTGCTGGACGCCGTTCGTCACCGGGATGCCGTTCTGGCTGATCATGTGCTCGAGCTGGAGCGGTTGCCAGTGGTTCGGATCGACCATGCTGATCGCATCGCCGGCGACGACGAGCGGCGGATTCACCGGCTCGTAGTCGGTCGGCGCGTAGCCGTTCGTCTCGTTCGAGCCGTCATCCGCCACGCGCGACAGGATCGCATCGGCGATCCGGTTGCCGAGTGCTGCCGGTGAGTCGCCCTCGGTCGTCGTCACCTCGAGCGGATAGCAGAGCTGGTCCATGACATCCGCGAACTCCGACAGCGACTCGTTGCCGCCCACCGCGTTGATGTAGCGCGCCGAGAGCAGCCGGTACGCCGCGTAGCTGATCGCCTCGGAGCGAGCGGCCTCCACGTCGCCGGCGGACTGCTTCTCGTCGACGAGCACGCCACGGGCAGCCGGATCGTAGGCTGCCCAGGCGTCCCACATCGCGGCCGATGTGTGATAGAGGTTGCGCGCGTGGACCGTTGGCGCCGGAAGCGCACGACGGATCGCATCGAGGAGCGCCTCGTCCCAGCGCCGGGCGACGCTCCAGTCGGGGTGGGTGGGATCTGGCGGGCAGGCCTGCCAGGCTCCCCATGGCCGCACGACGCCGACGGCGCCGGCGAGCACCAGCAACGCGACGGCGGCGACGGTCGCCACTCGCCCGGGACCGAATCGGTTGCTCGGCATGGTCGTCCTCAGCCCTCCGCAGCGTTGAAGATTGCCTCGATGACCCGCAGGTTGGCAATGGCGTCAGCCGGCGGGACCGCGACCGGTCGACCCTCGAGCACGGCGGCCGCAAAGGCCGCGGCTTCCACGGTATACGGGTCGGCCGGTGGGAAGGTGAGCGTCTCGACGTTGGGCGCGACAGGTGGGTCGCCACCGGACGCGACGTGGATGCGCGTCGGCCGATCGGGCGGGATGTTGAACGGGATCTCGACGCTGATCCTGCCGCTCGACCCGTGGACGTGGACCCGCTGGTCGTCCTCGGCCCGCGTCGAGACGGTGAAGGTGGCGACGCCCGCCGGGAACTCGAGGATGGCGGTCACGACGGTGTCGGTGCCGCCGATCGGATCCCGCGTGATCGAGCTCGTCACGCGCGTCGGTTCCGCGCCCAGGAGCATGCGCGACAGGTTCACGCAGTAGCAGCCGATGTCGTACAGCGCGCCGCCACCGGCCGCGACGATGTTGCGGATGTTCGCCGGGTCGTCGTTGAAGAAGCTGAACCAGCTCTGCACAGCCACCAGCTGTCCGATGCGTCCTGCCGCGAGGAGCTCGCGCACAGCCACCCACGATGGGTGCTGCCGGTACATGAACGCCTCCATCAGCGCCACGCCGGCGGTCTCGGCCGCTGCAGCCATGCGTTCGGCGTCGGCCGATGTCGTCGCCAGCGGCTTCTCGCACAGCACGTGCTTGCCGGCGCGGGCGGCCGCGATCGCCCATTCGGCGTGCAGATGGTTGGGCAGCGGGATGTAGACCGCGTCGACGGCGGGATCGGCGAGCAGCGCCTCGTACGACGCATGAAGGGTCGGGATGCCGTACGCGTCCGCGACCCGGCGGCCCCGCATCGGATCGCGCGAGGCGATGGCCACGATCTCGCAGCGCTCCGCAGCCTGGATGGCCGGGATCACCTTGCGGCCGATGGCCGCGGTGGACAGGACGCCCCATCGCAGTGCCGTCGGTCGCCCCATCGGACGGCGCTGTGCGGACCTTCTCGGGCTCTGCATCGTGCGTGCAAGCCGACAGCAGGGTCAGCCCCATCGCAATCCACTTCCGTCGGCCGTCGA